>JBHPDY010000010.1:0-22786 GCA_042577605.1 Candidatus Margulisiibacteriota bacterium | reverse complement strand
CTATGGGTTAAGGCCCTTTTCAGTAAGTCTATATTCTTAAACTTCAAGCCTGAATCACTCTGGAATTTTTCTAATAACTTATAATCCATTGCTCTCTTAGGTAACCTTTTTAATAACGACTCGCACCACTCTGTATCCCCAGATATAGACCAGCCCCAAAATTATTCCCAGCCCCAAAGCAATTAAGGTCCTTATTCCGGATATCAAAAGCGGGGTATGAAAATGGCAGAAAGAATTAATAACAGAAATTAAAGCAACTGAGCCCAAAACATTAAAAAACCATAGCCAGCTACGTGGCATAACACTATCAATATACACATAGGCAAATAACAGAAGCGGGTATCCTACCAGAAACTCCTTTGTTCTTGGCCTAATCGATAATACTGCTTCTAAAAATCCCCGCATATATTTTTCAAAACCGGGAACAGCAAAAGAAAAATAGTTCCCGCTTCTCAGGATATAAATAAGCACAAAAATAAAACAAAGCATAACACCGGTCAGTGAAACCGCCCGGATAGGAGCAAAAAACAACCGTTTAAAAATATAAAAAACCGACGATATCCGGTTAGGCCTCAGGTAGAAATACAATCCTGTAATTATTAATGGCATAATAAAGGATATCTTAACTCCAAAAAACAATTTAATGCCTTGAATAGTCGCTACTTCGGAAAGCAAGCCAACAATAATTAACACACCTAAAAGAGTAATCAAAACCAACTTACCCAAATATATTAAGGCCCACAACAAGCGATTGTGTTCGACTTTTGTTTGATCGTCTAAGGGAAACTGGCTAATCACAGCCAAGCTGGGAACCACTACTGCGGTTATTAAGGCCATACTTCTGTTCCAGATTTCAAAAAGGTTAAATAAATAGCATAAATAAAAAGCAAATATTATAGTTAAATAAGCAATTATTATCTGCTTTACGTAAACAGGAAAAAAACAGTTAAACAAAAGCAGGGTTAAAGCCACTACACCCATACTTAATATAAATATCTCCCATTTTTCTGTCACACGCAATTTATGGACCAGAACATCTTCTATTTTTGATAGCCTAAAACCCGCCTTCTGAAGACTGTCAGTAACATTCTTAAAGTATTTCAGATTAAATCCCACAATATCCTGTCGTCCGTAATTCTTGAAAAAGGGATGCAGGAATAGTATTTTTACTCCCCTTTCCTTAGCAGCACGCAGATAACGGCTGACAGCATAGTTCATGGTAATATCTTGGCGTCCATCTTGGACAAAGCTATGCGTTCTTAAGACAGAACCTGGGCTTGCCTTTGCCAAAGCATGTATTCCTTCCTGTCTTTGGAACTCTATAAAGGCAAATTTATACTCATTATCTTTAATTTTTTCCTTAACCTGGGAAAGCAAAGGGGGACAACCAAAGACCGATTCCCCTTCAAAAATAATAGTGCTTACTCCTTCCAGATGGGATAGATCTCGGAACTTCTGTCTAACCAATTGCTCGCTCAGGCGAAAACTATTTCTTAAACGCACAACAACAGAAAATCCTGCTTTCTTAACTATATAAATCTTACGCTCTGAAATACCCAATCCGATATCCAATAGATCTTCCTGGCAGTTCAGTATCTCTAATATCTTCCACCTGCCAATCTGTTTAACATTTTTTGCTCCATATTCCAGGCTCAAATAACTTTTAATTCGATCATAATCATCATCCTCAACAACAAATATATAATAATTATTCGGTTTAACTGTTACTTTTTTATAAAGATGCGTTAATAGATACCTGTTAACATGCCCCACTCGATAAAGGTTCATAACTTCTGAGCCTTTAAGCAAAGTTGCTTTTCCCTCGTCAATAAAATCAGTAAGCGTATCCTCTTCTACGGCTATGGAAGTTATTTTGCTTTCCTTTTTTATTTTCGCTAACAGCTTGGTAGGAGTTAGGTTACTCTTATAAGCAAGTTCATTAATATCCGATAAAGAAAGCACAGCTTCAATTTGATTATTTTTATACTCTAAAACAGCACGCCCATATGCTATATAAATACCAACTGCAATTACTAAAGCCATTAATCCTATAAATAAATACTGAAGATACTTTTTAGTCATCATAATCTTAACCTCTTTAAGTTATTTTTCTAAGATTTGCATAAATAAATTCATCCAGCTCCCCGTCCATTACAGCAGATACATTACTGGTTTCCTGACCAGTGCGCAAATCTTTTACAAGTTTATAAGGATGAAAAACATATGACCGGATCTGGTTCCCCCAGGCTATTTCTTTTACATTGGCCCTCAAATCATTGACCTTTGCTTTCTGCTCATCTTCCAGTAACTTGAGTAGCCTGGATTTAAGGATCATTAAGGCTGTTTCTTTATTTGCTGCCTGAGACCGGCTACCCTGGGATTGGGCCACAAGCCCGGTAGGCATATGGGTAATCCTAACTGCAGAATCAGTCTTATTCACATGCTGCCCGCCAGCTCCGGATGCTCTAAAAGTTTCCACTCTCAATTCTTTGGGATCGATCTTCAAGGCCGGCACATCACTTTCGATTTCCGGGATAACATCAACCGCGGCAAACGATGTCTGGCGTTTATTATTAGCATTATAAGGAGAAAGCCTTACCAAACGATGAACCCCTATCTCATTCTTTAATAGGCCATAAGCATAAGAACCCTTTACTATTACCGTAGCAGATTTTATACCTGCTTCATCACCATACATTTCATCTGCAACTTCATAATTAAATTTATTTTTGTCCATCCACCTGAGGTACATCCTTAAAAGCATCTGTGCCCAATCCTGGGCATCAGTACCTCCGGCCCCGGAATTAAGATTAATAATACAATTATAAGTATCATATTTTTGGGATAATAATGATTTTATTTCTAACTCATCTACTTTTACCTTTATCTTGTTTAAATATTCCCTGGCTTCTTCTACTGCCTGGCCATTAGGTTCTGCTTCTTCCTCTAATAAGTCGATAATTATCTGGCTGTCTTCAAACAACCTTTCCAGTTCCTGGAAATTTCCCAATGATTGCTTCAGCTGGGATAGCTCCAAAAAAATATCCTGTGCCTGTGCATTTTCATCCCAAAAACTGCTTTCGCTAATTTCTGCTTCAATCTGCCTGACTTTTTCCTTGGTCCCTTCTATGTCAAAGATACTCTCCTAGATGATGATATTTTTCTTTATAGGTATTTAATTCACGCTTTATTTCATACAACATTTCTTATATTTCCTTCCTGATCCACAGGGACAAGGATCATTACGTCCTATTTTATTTGTCTTTCTCGATGTAAGTACGGGTGAGTGGCTTTCTGTTTTATTATAATACATCTGCGACTGGTCTTCGAAGGCATCCTCTTCCTGGCCCTGCTCTACGACTACAGCTCTATTAATAATCTCCAGAGCCTCCTCCCCAACATTCAAAAGCAAGTCAGAAAACATTTCAAATGCCTCGATCTTATACTCCATTAAGGGATCCCTTTGTCCCCAAGCCCTTAAGCCTATGCCTTCCCGGAGCGCATCTATATTATGTAAATGATCCATCCATTTTCTATCCAGAACATATAAAAGGCTTCTTTTAACAACATATTCCTGAAATATTTCTTCCGGATAACTCCTGGACCGCAAAAAATAACACTCATTACAAACCTCTATCAGCTTAGCAATTGCTTCATCTTGAGAATTTTTGTTTTTTATCATAGCTCCGAGGATAATTGATAGATTTTCAATTGGAAAAATCTTATGCATCCATGTAATAAAATTATTTACTACTGCACCGTCAACCTTACAAAGCTGTTCATCCAAAAAGAATTCCGCAAACCTTTTTCTGACAATATCAGAAATAAACTCTAATATTTTTCCGTCTAAGTCTTCTTTCTTTAGTATTTGCCTGCGCAAACCATATACTGCTCCCCTTTGTTTATTTAATACATCATCATATTGTAAAATCTGCTTTCTGATAGAAAAATGATATTTTTCAACCTTGCTTTGGGCCCTTTCGATTGCCTTGGAAATCCATTTATGTTCAATAGGAGTATCTGACGGAACCCCCAGCCTGTCCATCATAGTAGCTATACGGTCAGAGCCGAACATACGCATCAAATCATCATTCAACGCAACATAAAAACGTGAAAGCCCAGGATCGCCCTGTCGTCCTGACCGTCCTCTTAACTGGTTATCAATCCGCCGCGATTCATGACGTTCAGAACCGATGACATATAGTCCGCCCTTTCCCACAACTCCCGCACCCAGCACAATATCTGTTCCCCGACCTGCCATATTAGTTGCAATAGTTACTGCTTGCGGTTGCCCTGCTTTAGCAATTATCTCTGCCTCCTTTTCATGCTGCTTGGCATTTAATACATTATGCGGCACCCCTTCTTTTTTGAGCAGCAGAGAAAGCAGTTCGGATGTCTCAATAGAGATAGTACCTAAAAGTATAGGCTGGCCTTTGCCATAGCGTTCTTTTACATCCCGGGCAATAGCTTTATATTTCTCTTCCTTGGTCTTGTAGATAACATCTGCCTGATCATTTCTGACCATAACTTCATTAGTAGGAATAATCACTACCTCAAGACTATAAATTTTCTCGAACTCTGCTGCCTCAGTAGCTGCTGTACCGGTCATGCCAGCCAGTTTTGGGAACATCCTAAAATAGTTTTGAAAGGTAATACTAGCCAGGGTTTGGCTTTCGTTCCGGATAACAAGCCGCTCTACTGCCTCTATAGCCTGATGGAGGCCGTCAGAATACCTTCTGCCCTCCATCAAACGTCCGGTAAATTCATCTACGATCATTACTTCACCGCTTTTCACCACATAGTCAACATCACGTTTAAACAGATACTTTGCTTTTATACATTGAACTGCCATATGAGCAGTATCCATGTTCTCTACTGAGAAAATATCTTTTAACTGGAGGTCTTTTTCCAGCTTATTAATACCTTCTTCCGTTAAGACCGCATTTTTATGCTTTTCATCCAGGGTGAAGTGCAGGTCTTTGTGCAGGTTCTTTATCATAGATGCGATCTTAATATATTTTGAAGTAGAATCCTGTACGGGCCCGGAAATAATAAGGGGCGTACGGGCCTCATCAATTAAAATACTGTCTACCTCATCAACAATGGCAAAATATCTCCTGTTCTGACAGCACTGGCTGATATCCATAGACAGGTTATCTCTCAGGTAATCAAAGCCAAATTCATTATTAGTCCCATAAATAATATCACAGGCATATGCCTGTTGGCGTTCATCAGGCGACATCGCGCTTTGGATTACCCCTACGCTCAAACCTAAAAACTCGTATATCGCACTCATCCACTCACAGTCACGCCTAGCCAGATAATCATTTACCGTAACAATATAGACCGGATTACCAGGAAGGGCATTTAAATAAGCGGTAAGGGTTGCGACCACTGTCTTACCCTCCCCTGTTTTCATCTCCGCTATCTTGCCTTCGTGTAAAACGATACCGCCTATAAGCTGGACATCAAAATGACGCATTTTCAGAGTACGTTTAGAGGTTTCTCTGACAACAGCAAAAGCCTCTGCCAAAAGATCGTCCAGAGCCTCGCCTTTGGCTAACCGCTCTCTGAATTCCTTGGTTTTGTTCTTCAGTTCTTCATCTGATAATTTCTCAATCTCTGGTTCCAGAGCATTGATTTTCTCTACAGCGGGAGTATAATTCTTAACAACCTTTTCCTGGGGATCTCCAAATATTTTTTTAATCAATTGTCCTAACATCCGTGTTATCCTTTTTTACAAAATCATTTAAGCACTAATACTGCTAAGAACCATAGAATAATAATAACAGCAGAAGAAATAAGAAAATACATAATAATCCTGAAAAATAAGGCAATTCTTTTCGATTTATGGGTTGCCTTATCAAATTCTATAGCTATCTTATGCCCGAATTTTCCCATTTTCTTCTCTTCTTTGGTAACACCAAGACACAAATTCTCTACCTCGTGCTGAATATTTCCATTAAAAGGGATAACTTTACCGTTAACTTTTTCTATACAGTTAACTAATTGCAAAACCGCTTCCTCCCCGCCTTTAAGCGTTAAAGGTAAAGTGAGCAATGACTTGGTCAAATAACCATGCATGCGGTCAAAGCTGGCGCTCCCACCTAATTTATAAGCTTTCCTTCTGTGCATATCCGGAATATTAAGCACTTTTTTCTGCAAGGCAACCTTAACTGAAATAAAATCAATGTTCGGTTCCCCAATTTTTTTATATAGAGGAATAAACCGCAGGTCTTTAGGTTCTGAAAGGTTAAATTTTTTATAAATATTCAGGGAACGGTTCACCATTGTTTTAATGGAAAGGTTCTTCCCCTGCATAATATATATGGTCCCTCCGTCAGACTGGGAAAGGGCTATAGCAGCTAACAGCAAACCATCCAGGTGCTGTGATGTATCTTCTCTTACTATAGAAGCACTCACAGTGGGTATATCCCATTTCCCGTTTACAATCATCTCGGAATATTTCCGGGCCTCTTCAGCTACAATCTGTTCAGCTTTATTCATAGGTATTAATCATACCATTTCGATTGCCTTCACTAAAGAGCCTACTTAATGCTGGATAATTTAAACCTTTAGCACAAAATATATAGCAATCACCCCATCGTTTGGTGGACAGGTTCCTTTAAAATCCCCTCTAAGTAGCTGCTCCAGTATCAGGATTAAAAGGATTAAAAGGCACAAAAGGTACTAATGCTAATGGTAATTCCAAATGTCTATTCGCGACCCCCATGAGAGTTAAAAAAGGATTGAGGCTCTCAGATAGGTTGTCGTTCCCAAGATTTTCTAACTTACTATCTTCTTTTCCAATCTGAGAATTATCGATAAATCCGAATTTCCCTTTTCCAGACTGAGACTTAGTATTTCCAGTGTCTACCGCCCCCAAATCAACAGCACAAAAAGAAATATATTTTTTCATAACCCTTTCCCCCCTATTATAGGTTTATACATTAATATATCGAACAAAAACAAATAAAATTGCATCGATAGTTTTTTATTATATACTAAAATTAGTCTAGTAATAAAATCTACTGATACTTATGAAAAAATATTTTTCCTTACATTATCCAAATGGTAACTTTGAGCTATTCTCTCTGTCCCATATCCTGACGTTAGTATTTATCGTATTATTCAACATTGCCATTATCATCTGGCTTAAAAAAACAAAAAATCAAAAGGTACTGCATTATTTTGAATATGGTTGGGCAGCATTGCTTATTGGCCAGGAATTAGCCTCTTATATATGGTTGAAGTCTGTTGATGCTTGGTCAATCCAAACTTCCCTGCCTCTTCATTTATGTGGCGTAGGACTAATCCTGGCAGCAATTATGCTGATAAATAAAAATTACTTTTTGTTTGAGATAACCTATTTCTGGGGTTTTGCCGGTAGTATACAAGCCCTATTAACTCCGGACCTTACGCCATACCCGTTTCCTCACTTTGTATATATTCAATTCTTTGTTTGTCATGCAGCCATTATTACTGCCGTTCTCTACATGGTCTTTATTAAAAAATATCGCCCTACCCTCAAATCTATCTTGAAAGTCGCTATAGTTACTAACCTTTATATGATTTTTATTGCCGGATTCAACCTCATAACCAATGCCAATTATTTATATATCTGTCATAAACCCCAAGGCGCCTCTTTACTAGACTTTTTTGGACCTTGGCCCTGGTACATTCTTGGTATTGAAATATTTGGATTTATCTCTTGTCTTATTTATTATCTTCCGTTTGCAGTAATAAACTACAGGAAAAAGGAACAAGCAGTTAAAGAATAATTACTCAAAGCTAAAATATAAAATGAAACAACTACTAATATTTATAACTTTCTTCATTTTAAAACTACGTTACAAGATAACAATTAAGGGTTTAGACAAAATCAAAGAACGTAAAAGCATATTGTTTTTAGCCAACCATCCAGCTCTAATAGATCCTGTCCTTTTATACTCAGTTTTATATAAAGAGTATAAACCACGCGCCTTAGTTGATGAATTTCAAATCGAACGTTACCCTTTTCTGAAGTACCTTGCTCTTTGGTTGGGGCTCAGAATTGTATCAAACATCGACCGCTACGGGGTTGAACGCAGAGACGATATTAAGATAATTCTATCAAAAACTATAAAAGGATTAAAACAAGGCGAGAACCTTCTGCTTTATCCTGCCGGCCATCTGAAACGGGAATACTTAGAACATATCAAAGCAGCCAGCGCAGTTGAAGAAATTCTTAAAGAAATCCCTGATGTTCACATTGTACTTATCCGCCAAAACGGTCTCTGGGGCAGCATTTTCAGCTGGGGTTCTAATAGTAAAAATCCTAATCTGATCACTGGTCTGCTGTCTGGATTAAAGCATTTATTACTAAACGGTATATTTTTTATGCCAAAACGAATAATTGAATATGAATTTATGGAACCACAAGATTTCCCTAAAACACTAGCACGCTTAGAAATCAACAAATACCTAGAGACCTTTTACAATCAAAACGCTTGGAAAAACAGGTACGTCCCCTACTACTTTTGGAAACCTGACGGCCCAAAACAGATACCTGAACCAGAGTATACAGAAAGAGAAAGTAATTTAGATTTAGTCCCGAAAAACACTAAGCAAGAAGTAATTCAGTATTTAAGCGAACATAGCGGAATTGCGGATATTACTCCTGAGACTTATCTAGCTACTGATCTGGGGATGGATAGCATTAGAATAGCAGAGTTAATTATCTGGCTGGAACAAAAATTCGGCTTTGCCGCCGGAAATCCGGATTCTCTGCAAAAAGTCAGTGATGTAATGCTGGCTGCTTCCGGCAAAGGAGTGGTTACTGTTGCTGCCGAACTAAGATCATTTTCTAAAAAATGGTTTAAAACTTCAGCGTCCGATCAAAAACCAAAAATACCAAGCTACCAAACTATTGCTGAAATATTTCTTAAACAAGCAAAGAAAAAATACAATAAAATTATAATTGCAGATCAAAACAGCGGGCTAAAAACCTATCGCGATATTCTAACCTCAATTCTAATCCTGATACCGATTATCAAAAAACTAAAAGGAAAGCATATTGGGATTGTGTTACCAGCTTCTGCCGGAGCATGTATTATCTACCTGGCTGTTATGTTTTCCGGGAAAATCCCGGTTATGCTCAATTGGGCAGGCGGAATTAAAAGCATAAATGATGCTCTGTCTGTAATAGATATACCCTGCATACTGGTAAGCAATGTTTTCCTAAAAAAGATCCAAGAACAAGGATTTAATCCGGATAGTATAAAAGATAGATTTATTTTTTTAGAAGATATACGACAAAAAATCACTTTCAGCTCAAAAATAACCAGCCTATTTAAGAGTTATTTCTATCCGTCAGTATTAAAAAAAGCTGAAATAAATGAGACTGCAGTCATTTTATTCACCAGCGGCTCGGAAACAAAACCCAAAGCAGTCCCTTTAACGCACCAAAATATCCTAACAAACATCCGCGATGTATTAGAATTAATAAATATTCACCCCAAAGATCGGCTCTTAGGTATCTTACCTCCTTTTCATTCTTTTGGTTTAACAGTAACTATTATCCTTCCGTTATGTCTTGGTATACGAACTGTTTTTCATCCTAATCCTATGGAAGCTGTGTTGTTAGGGAATATTATCAGCGCCTATAAATGCAGTTTTTTAGTTGGCACCCCAACTCTTTTGAACAATATTATGCGCGTAACAAGCTCTGAGCAATTAAAATCTTTACGAATTGCTATCACTGGAGCTGAAAAATGCTCAAAATCCGTCTACGCTTTAATAGAAAAACGCTGCCCTGATTTAAAGATACTGGAAGGCTATGGTGTAACCGAATGTTCTCCGGTTATTTCAGGTAATTATGAAGATAATCCCATTTATTATTCTATCGGCAAAATCTTACCATCTTACCAATATGTGATTGTTAATCATGAAACAATGAAAAAAGTTAAACCCGGTAAAATGGGGCTATTACTGGTTAGAGGGCCAAGCGTGTTTAAGGGATATCTTAATTACCAAGGAAAATCTCCTTTTATAACTTTTGAAGGAAAGGAATGGTATGAAACCGGAGACCTGGTCTATGAAAATAATGACCACGCATTATTCTTTTGCGGCCGGCTCAAACGATTTATTAAACTTGGCGGGGAAATGATCTCTTTGCCAGCTATTGAAATGGCTTTAACTCCTTATTTTGCTACTGAAGAAGAGGAAAATCCAAGCATTGCTGTTCTGGCGACAGAAGACCAAGCTATCCCGGAAATAGTATTATTTTCCACAGTTAAAACTGACTGTGAAACAGCTAATAAATACCTGCGCAAAGCAGGCTTGAGTATTTTGAATAACATTAGACGTGTTATTCAGGTACCTGAAATACCATTGTTGGGTAATGGTAAGATTGATTATCCGCAGCTACAAGCGAGGATAAAACCTCTATAGCCTTCGGCATATAACAAATAAACTTTTATTCCCGCTTCTGCGGGGATGGTTTTTGGGTGCTACGCACCCATAATTCCAGAGCACTTGTGCTCTGGAGGAAGATATTTCCTCCTTCAATGTTGGTGGGTCTAGCTTTTTCTCACACTCCTGCATATTATTCTTTTGGGTGCTTTGCACCCATAATTCCAGAGCACCTGTGCTCTGGAGGAAAGCATAAAAAAAAGCACAAAAGTGAAATTTTTTTCATTTTTGTACGATATATATATGAGAAGTAAAAAATGATTATTTATAGGGGGAGAATAATATGCAAATTTTTTTTGGTAGTCTTCAAAAGAGTTATTTAAAATTAACAAAAAAAACAAACTCTAAAAAAGATAACAAACAAATTCCCGTAAAAGAGATGATGAACAAACTCCAAATTAGAATTCCCAAACGTATTCAGGAAAAAAAGGCCCTTTTTAACAAACAATGCCTGACATTTAACGTAACCCTTGCCTATGCAATATTTCCAATAAACCAGTATCATCTTAATGAGCTATTCATACGTTTCAATATGGAAATACAAATGTCCAAAGGACCGGAAAAAACTCAAAAGTTTTGGGAACATATCATGGAACAAGTTGCTGATTCAAAGTCAGATATTCCCAAAATATTAATAGAAATCACTCAAGAAGAAATTCAAAATATCCAAAAAGAGAATAAAAAGACTGCCCCTGCAAACATCACAGCAGTTAGCACATCCCCTTCGTCTGAGCCAGTTAATTCATCCGATGAGGACTATAATTTTTTCGATTAATTCGTGCTTTTTCTAGATTCTATCGCGAAATAGCGATAGCGCCAGAAAGATTTTTGACAGCTTGAGTTAATTAGGCTGTTTTTTTAAATATTGAAAGAAATCACCATCAGTGGATAAAACCAACCAGTCTTTTTCAGTTAAAGAGGTTTGATAGGTTTCCATGGTTTTAATAAACTTGTAAAATTTTCGTGATTCTTTGCTTTGGTTATAGGCCTTTGCATAAATTACAGTTGCTTCAGCATCTGCTTTTCCTATAATTTTTTGTGCAACTTTATAGGCTTCCGACTGAATTTTCTTTAACTCACGTTCTTTATTACCTAATATTTTAGAAGCTTCTCCCTGTCCCTCAGAACGATATTTGTCTGCAATTCGTTTACGTTCTGTAATCATTCTTTCAAAGATTTTATTCTGAACTTCATCTACATAATTAATGCGTTTTAGTCTTAAGTCTAGCAATTCTATGCCTAGTTCTTGTATGCGTGAGCCAGCAGCTTCAATAATAAATCTTGTTATTTTTTCTCTTCCAACTTTAATATTAGCTAAATTATTTGCTTGATCACCACTGGAAAAATCTTCGCTAAATAATTGTTCACGATTTGTATTACGAACCAATTCAACCAAATTTTGCTTAGCAATGGCATTACGTGTTTCACCATCAAGAATGTCATCTAACCGTGAGTGCGCACCACGTTCATCCCTTACTCTCTGAAAAAATAGTAGAGGATCCTTTATTCTCCATCTTGCATAAGTATCAACCCAGATAAATCTTTTATCCTTGGTAGGAATCTGATTAGGAGAACCGTCCCATTCTAAGAAACGTCGATCAAAAACATGAATCTGCTGTATAAACGGAATTTTGAATTTAATCCCTGATTCAACAATGGGTTTTCCAACTGGTTTACCAAATTGAGTTATAACCACTTGCTCTGTTTCATTTACTATAAACACTGACGAGTTAGCAATGACAAACACAGCTAATAAAATAAAAACTAAAATTATCTGATTTAGCTTTTTCATTTTTCTACTCCTTTGTTTAACTGAAACAATGGTAAAATTCCAGTAGCTTTTTCATCTACGATCAATTTTCTTCCAACTTTTTGCATAACTTTATTCATTGTTTCGAGGTAAAGACGTGTTAGTGTCACGTTAGCAGCTTTTGAATACTCTCTATAAACTGAAGTAAATCTTGCTGCTTCACCTTTTGCTTGGTTAACTCTTTCAAGAGCGTATCCTTTTGCACCCTCTATGGTTCTGTCAGCTTCACCACGTGCTTTAGGGATAACTTTGTTATATTCAGATTTGGCTTGGTTAATTAATTTCTCACGCTCCTGCTGTGCTTCGTTTACTTCATTAAAGGCAGGTTTTACTTGTTCAGGAGGATTAACATCCTGTAAAACAACCTGATCAACTTTGATACCAAGCTCATACTGATCACTTAATACCTGAAGCATAGCAGTTACCGTTGAAGCCACATCCTGTCGACCAACAGTTAGCACTTCATCAACCGTACGGTCTCCAACAACTTCCCTCATTACAGCTTCATTCATATCCCGAAAAGTTTTTTCAGCCACCCTTACTCTAAATAGATATTTGTATGGATCGCTGATTCGGAATTGCACAATCCATTCAACTTCAGCAGCATTCAAATCGCCTGTAAGCATTAAAGATTCCTGACGAAAATTACGTGATGAATAAGTGGTTTTAATACCTGGGTTAACAGAACGAAACCCAAATTCAAGCTTTAATTGTCTTTCTACCGGTACTTTATAAACATTTTCAATTAAGAAGGGGATTCTAAAATTTAATCCGGGATTGACCGTACGCACATACTTACCAAATCTTAAAACAACTCCAACTTCTTCGGGCTCTACTGTAAACCAAGAAGAAAACAAAATAAATACTATTAAAGCAACAAATAAAACACTACCCACAAGCTTAGGATTGATTTTAGGTATTTTAATACTATTAATATCAAAAAATTGATTTTGATCCATATTGTCCTCCGTATTTATATGACATTAAAATTGATTACTATGAATTACTCCATCGTTTAATCAGTATATATATTCTCCACAACGTAGAATGTATATCTTGAAGCTCTCGGAAGATTATACACCTTTAAGGAGGATAATGTAATCAGGTAAATGGGTCTGTTGCGAAATAGCGATAGCGCCAGAGAAATTTATAGCGAGTAAAATTTTCATGTCGGATCTAGGGACACCAGAGTATTCCTTCGGAAATGAATTTATAAATGTTAATATAACATATATGAAAATCATATTGTTTAGATTTGAAAAGGAACAAATTAATATCTTGAGGTGTGATATAAATTCCGGGAATTTAAATACCGGCAAAAAAGAAAAAATATCCTTACAATCCACAAATAGTAGAGGAGAAAAATATCTAAAAATTTTAAATGAATTATCTCAGATACAGACAAGCTGTTCTACTGACTTTTTCGCATACCAATCACCTCAAAAATATAGAGGGGCCATTAAAGATGAGGAAGGTTTTGCTAACACTGCCATTCTTCATCTTTTTTGTGAGCAAAAAAAGATAAAATTACTAGAACTTACACCACCAACTGTTAGAAAAAAGTTATCAATTCCAGACAAAGAATTCAAAACTCTTTTAGAAAAAGAAAAGAAAAATATTTACAACAAATACTCTATGGCAAAGTCTGATAAGCTTCTTGATGGATTAACATTTTTATCGCTCTTAAGACACACTTTTTAACTTGTGGAAACACCTGAGAAATTCTTCAATAAAACTCTGGATTTAATTCGGCATAAGGGATTTCTTTTGCGATAGGTTCGAATCAGGAACTCTAGTCAGAATCACAGCCCCAACTACTAAAAGAAAAGTCACCGCAAACACCGAATAGCGCGGATTCCCAGTTAAAACTGCTATAGTCCCCATCAAAAACGGGCCAAAAATAACTGCAAATTTCCCAAACATATTATAAAAACCTAAAAACTCCGCAGCCTTATCTTTGGGAATCAAACTGGTATAAAACGAACGGCTTAAAGCTTGAATACCGCCCTGGACCAGGCCAATAGAAACAGCTAAACCATAAAACTCCCAAATTGAATCCATAAAAAATCCCCAGAAACTTATTACAATATAGACTGCTATAGCTAGATAAATACCTTTTTTAGCGCCAAACTTCTCCCCGATCTTCCCAAATACCAAAGCAGCCGGAAAACCAACAAATTGGACTAGCAGTAAAGCTAAAATAAGGTTTTTCTCATCAAAGCCGATAGACATCCCATAATCCACAGCCATGCGGATAATAGTGTCCACGCCATCAATATAAAACCAATAACTTAATAAAAAAATAAAAGCCACTTTTGTTTCCTTGAATTTCTTTAAAGTTGAAACTAACTGCTTAAAACCGCTAAAAATTACATTTTCAGCAGTCTCATCTTCTGTTAACTTCCGCTCTTTCACATAAACAAATAAGGGGATGGAAAAAACAGCCCACCACAAAGCAACCGTAATAAATGATAAACGCACCGCTTCAACAGAACTCTTCAAGCCAAAAGTCTGCGGGCTTAGCGTCATAAAAACGTTTAAAGCTAAAAGAAGACCGCCTCCCAAATATCCCAAAGAAAAGCCCAGCGCAGAAACCATATCAAACTTACTTTTCTGAGCAACATCCACTAAAAGCGCATCATAAAAAATATTACCGCTGGCAAATCCAATCGAAGCTAAAATATAAAGCATAACAGCCATTTTCCACTCCCCTTGACCGACAAGATATAAAGAGCCGGTCATAACCACCCCTAAAAAGGCAAAGAAAAATAAAAACTTCTTCTTGGCATTTGCTTTATCTGCAATCGCGCCTAAAAAGGGGGCAAAAAGCGCTATCAGTATAGATGCCGAAGAATTAGCCAGCCCTAACTTAAAAGTACTAGCAGTAACTTCTGTACCTACGCTCCAATATTTCTTAAAAAAAACCGGAAAAAAACCTGCCATAACCGTAGTGGCAAAAGCAGAATTAGCCCAATCATACAGGCTCCAGGAGATTATTTTTTTGTTGTTCCAGAGAGAAGATTTTCCTTTATATTCACCCACAAAACCATAATATCATTTCAATATTTTATTTCAAAATCACTCTCTAGTAACTATTCAGTTGACTGAGGTTAATTTGGGATCTTAAGGGCGGCAGCCCCTTAAATAAAATAAAATCCCCTCATTTTCCCAGGCTGTGAAGTGCGCAGCGCTTCAAAAGACTAAAGGAATACACTCTATATTCTTTCATTCAATCGATTATCGCTCTATAATTTATTTTGCTGTAAGGAATTAACTATGAAAAAAATATTTTCCGGCAAATTAAAAACTTTTAACATATACATGATATTTTTCATGCTACTGTACGGCCTATTAATAATCCGTACGGCCTGGATATCTGACGATATCCTCCTCACCTTTAGGACAATCCTTAATTTCACCCATGGCTTTGGGCCCACTTTCAATATAGCAGAACGCGTTCAAGTTTATACTCATCCCCTCTGGTTTCTAGTTTTAACCACTGGGTATATGGTCCTTAGAAATATCTCATATGCAACTCTTCTGTTATCATTTGTTTTTTCCCTGCTAGCTTTTTGGTTGCTTTTAGCAAAAATCTCTTGTTCCAAATCCTGGATAACTCTGGCTGCTCTGGGATTACTGTTCTCCAAAGCTTTTATTGATTATTCTACTTCAGGCTTGGAAAATCCATTATCATATTTCTTACTTGCTCTATTAGTTCTTCTAGTGCTCAAACAAAAAGACAATTCCGAAAAAGACCTTTTGAAAATTGTTTTTACTGTATCTATGATCTTTCTAAACCGTATGGATTTAATTCTATTAACACTACCTCTACTTATACTAGCTATATATCGCATAAATAATATCAAATCCATTTTAAAAGCGGTGTCCTTAGGTTTTTTACCAATAGTCCTTTGGCTCTTATTTTCATTATGGTATTACGGATTCCCTTTTCCAAACACATTTTACGCAAAATTAGGGACAGGCATTAATAAATTTGAGCTAATCCACCAGGGTTTCTATTATTTTCTCGATTCCTTAAGTATAGATCCGATTACTCTACTGCTGATAACGTTTGCCGTAGTGCTTGGATTTATATACCGCTCTGGCCTTACGATAGCTTTATCTACCGGAATAATTTTATATTCGCTTTATATACTTAGCATTGGGGGAGATTTTATGAGCGGGCGTTTCTTCTCTGTTCCGCTTTTTGGAGCTGCCATTATTTTGTCTCGACTACCGGAGATTAGACTATATAAAACTATTCCCTTAGCTTTGTTGATCATCCTTCTGGGCTTAGGCACTAAATTCCCTACATTATTTTGCAACCATCAATATATAAATCCCAAAATACCCCATACAGGCATTGCTGATGAACGAGGATTCTACTTCCCCCATCGAGGATTAATCACAGCAAACCGGCAAAGGTTTCTCAAATTCACAAAATGGACAACTTCAAATAATAACCCGGTTTCAATCGATACTCGAGTAGAGGCCGGGGGATTAGGATTTGTAGCTATAAATGATGGTCCATATGTCCACCACATAGATATCTGCGGTTTAGCAGATCCATTATTAGCCAGACTACCTGCCACAAAAAAAAACTGGAGGATCGGTCACTTTCACAGGAAAATACCATCAGGATATCAAGATAGCATTAAAGCATCATATAACCTGATCGAGGATAAAAACCTAAGCAAGTTTTATGATAAATTGCGCTTCATAACTAGAGGAGATTTATTCTCTTTTTCCAGATTTATGATCATAATAAAAATGAACCTTGGCTTATATGATCATCTCATTGAACATGTAAACTCTGACCAAATTGTGACAAAGAAAATGATCAACAAAACATAAAAGGAAAACAAATGGCTGAAATTTTAGGACCTTCAAAAATACCAAAGATAATCCATCATCAACCCTCAAGAGTACCAGAGGTAACCCATCGGGCAAGCTTACCTTACCTCCAACAAAAAGCAATCAAGGAAAAGGAAAAGCAGAAAAAAGCAGACGAATTACAAAAAGAAAGCCACAGGAAAACCAAAAAAGTAGAAAAGATAAGAAAATCGCAAACCGAAAGCAAATCTAAAAAAGCCACCCTATCAAAGGAGCCAGATATTTATGTCTAAAATCCAATGGTTCCCGGGCCACATGGCCAAAGCAATCCGTGAAATTCGGGAAAAACGCCATGAGATTGATGTTATCATAGAAGTCCTGGATGCCCGCGCACCTTTAGCCAGCAGGAATCCGATACTAGATGAAATATTTCCAACCAAACCAAAACTCCTCGTTCTAAACAAATCTGACCTGGCAGACCCTATTGCCACTAAAAAATGGTTGCAATTCTTTAAGAATAAAAACATTACGGCAATCAACACCAACGCTCTTTCCCAAAAAGAAATCTATAAGATAGAGAATAAAGCCCTTAGCCTGGCCAAAGAACAAAACAAAAACAAAAAAACAATAATCAAAAAAAACATTGTAAAAGCAGTAGTATTCGGCATACCCAATACTGGCAAATCATCTATAATCAATCACCTAGCCAAAAAAAACAAAGCCCAAACAGGCTATCACCCGGGAAAAACAAAAAAACAAACATGGCTTTCAGCCAGCCCAAATTTCTTTATTATGGACACACCCGGGATCTTATTACCCAAATTTGATAATCCGGAACAGAGTTATGCGCTTGCGGCTCTAAACTGCATAAAAAAAACCCATTATCAGAATGATGAAATTGTCATTTTTCTAATAAGTTTTTTCAAAATAAACTACGCTTATCCTTTTGCTAAAAAATACAATATTGAAATGCCATTCCCCAGCAACCAGGCCATAATAGACCAAATAGGCATAAAAAGAGGGTGCCTTTCTCAAGGAAATGAATTAGACTACGAACGCATCTACGAACTAATCTTAAAAGATTTCAGAGAAGGCAAAATCGGAAAAATCTCCCTTGAAGAAGCATCTTAAAAACAAAAATGGAAAAACCGCTAAAAATATTCAATATTCTTAAAGAAAACCACCCTGAATATAAAAAACCTTTCTTAAAATACACAAATAATTTTGAACTCCTGGTAGCAGTTGTCCTATCAGCTCAATGCACAGATAAAGCGGTTAACAACATTACTCCCAATATCTTCAAAAAATTCCCCACTCCCAAAGATTTATCCAAATCAACACTAGAAGAAATAAAAACAAAAATCAAAACCATAAACTACTACAAAACAAAAGCCAAAAACCTAAAAAGCATTGCCCAAATTATCTGCAAAAAATACTCTGGCAAAATTCCCTCTAACCGAAAAGAACTAATGGCTTTACCAGGGATAGGACGAAAAAGTGCTAATGTTATTTTAGGCCAAGTTTTCAATCAACCGGCAATTACTGTGGATACTCATGTAAAAAGACTGGCGCAGAGAATAGGCTTCACTAGCGAAAAAGATCCGAGCAAAATCGAAAAGGATCTAATGATTATTTGGCCTAAAGAATTATGGTTTGATTATTCGTCCTTGCTGATATTGCATGGGAGGAAAATCTGCAAAGCTTTAAAACCTCTTTGTTGTAAATGTATTATTTCTGAAGATTGTCGGTTTTGTGTTAAAACTCACCCCCCTAAATCCCCCCTCTCTTTTGGAGAAAATTATTTGGAGTTATGAGTGATTTTAAGATAAAAAAGAGGGGGGGGGGCTTTGTTCCTGTCTTGCTTATTTAAGTCTCACTTCCAAACTAGTAATTAGATTGCGGCCTTTGGTTGCTAGTGGTTAGGATAAATATTGATCTTGGGTTCGGATTCCTTATCATCTACCAGCCAGGCTGGTTATTCTTTTAATAAATGTTTAGAATGAATTGACTATTAATCTATAATGTAAACATGTCAAAAAGATTAAACATTCGTAATGAAAGTGATGCAGAGCAAAAAACAATTTATAAATTTCTAACTGAAAGTAATCCGAAAGGATTAGAAATACCTGAAAATAATATACTTACATAACCTAACATAAAAAGTATTGTAATAGATAAAGGAAAAAAATCTAAAGTCCATTTTCCTGATTATGTAATATTAATTGAAGGTTATCCAGCAATAATAGGGGAGAGGATAAGTATTAGGATTGCAGGAGTTGATACTCCGGAGATGAAGGATAAGCGAAAGTTTATGAGAACGAAGGCTAGGGCAGCTAAAAGATTTACAGTTGAAAAGCTGAGAGCTGCAAAAAAGATAGAGCTTAGGAATGTGAGAAGAGGGAAGTATTTTAGGATTGTTGCTAACGTGATGGTTGATGGGGAGGATTTGGGAAAAGAATTAGTCAGACATCGAATAGGAAGGAATTTTAAAGATTAATATGTTCAATATAGAGATAGATGATTTTTTTAATAAACATATTCATAGTAAGAGATCCGTTGTAATAGTGCTTTTTGTATTATTTTGTACAATACAAAACTTGTCACTACCATTTCAAGGGATGGTAAAGTTTCTTTCTAATATTGTTTTTTGCTTTAGTTTGTTTTGTTTGTGGGCTGTCGTTTTTCGTATACCAAAGCATAAAAGTAAAAGAATAGGTATTACAATAGCAATTTATTGCGAAAATCAAGATGATTCAGAGAAAATAAAAAATGACTTGATAGCAATATTGAAAGAAAGGCTTGAATTCAATAGATTTAGCTTAATTGTACTAAGAGAGAATTTAGCAAAAAAGATTGATTGGAAAAATGCCAAAAAGTATTTGGATAAAACTAATAGTAATTTATTAATCTATGGGCACCATAAAATAAGACAGATAAAAGGGAAACCGCATAATGTTATCATTCCGCAAGGAGTTATAGGACACAATTTTGTGCATATTAAGGTAAGTGAGCAGATATCCAAAGACTTTAGAGAGTTTCTTCCTAAAAAATTCCTGATACCAAAAAACAATGATCTTTTTGGATTTGATTTAACCGTAGATATACTAGAGCGAGCAACTTTATATATGATTGGTTTAAGCGCTTTAGTTTCAGGAGAAATAAAATTAGCTATAAATTATTTTGAGAAAATTTACTCTAAATCTAGCAATCTAATCAAAGATGATTATTTAAACAGGAAAATTAAAGAAAGAATAATAGACTCTTACATTACAGAAATGCAGTTAAAATATGATGTTTGGAGAAATTGCAAAGACAGGATGAGCTTAGAGGCAATTAAAGGAATTGCAGATAAGATAGAATTGTTTGAACCTGATAATTATGAGGCTAAGTTAAATAAGGCAATTTATTATTTTGTTTATGAGGAAAATACAAATAAGGCATTAGAACAAATAGAACAATGTAAGACATTTTACAAAGATGATAACTGGAGATTTTCCTATGCTTTCTTAAATGCAGTTAAAGGGAATCTTGATATCGCATATGATGAGTATAAAAAAATGTTCCAGCGTAATATATCAAGTAGGACGGTAATAGATGTTGAGGAATTCATTGGTTGGGTTATTGAAGAAAAAAAGCTATATCAACTATATTATTGTTTAGGCTTGATTAATTATTATATAAAAAAGGATTATGAAAGTGCTAAGCAGGATTTAAAATATTTTATTGAATTTGCAGCAGATAAATATTCTCAACATAAAGATTACGCAAAAAACTATATTAGTAAAATTAATGCATTAGTCGCAGATTGAAAACTGGCACTATTTTTATACATCTCAACACTCAGGGCATACTTCGGAGTAGACCAAGTACTAGTATGAGCAAAAGTCGCTCGAACAAAAATAATAATTCTTTTTGTTGTGCAGTAAGTGGGATTTAATCAATAAATAAAAAAGGGAACTAACTTACTTGTTTAGATGTTCTAATATACAGGATGTATTTTTATAAAGAACAATAAACTCATCCAGAGCACTTTCATCAAATAACCAAATTTCTTTTAGTTTCTTAAGCTCAAAATCAACTGGGAATTCACCTTGAAAAAAGTGTATTGTGAGACGACTTGACGCATCTAAATTCAAATCCAGTTGTTTAGCAAATTTACATCCTGGACAAAGGGAGTCCATTCTTTCAGCTAAACTTTTTTCAGGATCTCTAAAATAATCTGTCATAGCAACCAAAATATCGGCATTCTTCTGTTCTGCTTCTAGTGTTTTGGGGATCATTGGTTTATCATCTCGTGAACTGTGTTTTTTCTCAAAAAGGAATGATTTGAGATCGTTAGCAAATTGTGGCTGAAAGAATGTATGATTGTTACCCTTATCTAAAGGGTGTTTGTTGCCATGTTGCTGTCCACTTTGAGCTTTTACTTCTATTAGTAATTCTTTATAGTCAATGAAAACTTTAAAATCAGGAGTTTTTTTATTTGTTGTTGGTATTATTTCTAGTTCCTCTGATTTAAAATAATTTTCAATAATATATATAACAGTAATTTCAGCTTGTGCGGATCTAAATGATCTCCATTTGGCCCAAGCTTTATCCGATTCCATTGTTAAAGGCGCTGTTTCTAAAATTCTATCGATAATAGAATTGCTATCTGACCACTTACTGATGTTGGATAGAAAATATTCTAAGTGGGGTAAAAAAGATGATCCAGGTGGCTCAGGTATAGCATAAAGAAAAGAATCTTTTTTGGGATGTTTTTTCTTGAATGTATTGAAATGCTTTAGTTCCATACAATTAATATCTTACTGCAAAACTAGCACTTCCCCTATGCTTTTGACTCCTTTTATCATACATCTTAGTAGTCTTAATAAGAGAATGCCCAACACTTTTCGGACTAACTCAATAGGACAATTGTTTTCTAGGGCTGTAGTAATAAAAGTAGCTCTAGCCGAATGGGGTGTGCTTCCGAAAATCCCTGATTTTTTAGCGTACCTTGTCCATAGATAGGTCAATGTTTTTCTGCTCATCTTAGTACCAGGTTCGTTCCTATAAGCTCTTTTAATTGTTAAAAAGATAAAGCTTTCCGGATCATTTATATGACCAAGGGTATATAAATAGGTTTCTATCGCTGTTGCACATTCCGGATGAATAGCGATCCGGTTCCTTTTTCCGCCCTTTATTCTAAAATCAAGAACATTAAAACCTTGCTCAGCATAATAATCTTTGACTTGAAGGTTTTCTAGCTCGCTAATCCTACATCCCGTAAAAAACAAAACAGCTAGGATGGCCCTGTCACGTATTGTTTGTAGGTTATTACCTTTAGGTGTTTCAATATGATTACAATTGGACCATCTGATACCTGGTGAAGAAATGTCTACTCGTCTATACTCTCCAGCCCAATCAAAAATATCACTAAGAAAGACTTTATGAATATACTTAATATCTTACAATATCCAGACTATAAAATAGTCCTAAACATAAAGGACGTTATGTTTAGTGGTTCCACCAAATAAATCAGAAA
The DNA here is from genome assembly GCA_042577605.1 of Candidatus Margulisiibacteriota bacterium. Taxonomy (GTDB): domain Bacteria; phylum Margulisbacteria; class Marinamargulisbacteria; order JBHPDY01; family JBHPDY01; genus JBHPDY01. Next base: position 170 of record JBHPDY010000010.1, on the reverse strand, counting down.
AACAATAAAGCCAAACTGATCCAAAGTAATAATCAAAAAGCTACGAAGAAGATAAATCGCAGTATCAAAGATCCTCACGACCCATCAAAGATAGGGAAAAAAGCAAAAAAAGAACAACTCAAAACCTTGAGTTCCTACTGGTTGTAGGAGGGTCTCAGGATGACAATGGG
>JBHPDY010000009.1:0-23722 GCA_042577605.1 Candidatus Margulisiibacteriota bacterium | reverse complement strand
AGGTTGGGGAGCGTCTTTTCCACCATAAATAACACCCGGAATAAAGCCTTTGTTTTTTAAAGCTTTTATTTTATTTTTGCCGATTTCTTTTCTGATCAATACTTCAAAGTTAATAGTTTTCATTTTAATATCTCCTAGGTTTTATTAATTTGAGGATTGTGCGCTCAAATTAAAGAAAAAAATAGTTTTTTCTTCGCTCTGGGACGGTCTGCGATTTTTTAATAGAAAGCTAATTATAAATAAAAACTTTAAATATTAAAAGATTTCAACTATATAAGGATTTTAAAAAGTATTAAACACCGTTTATTAAATGCTATACTCTTGCTTAAAAGAGGTAACTAATGCCCGAGAAAAATTCTCCATCCATTTGGAAATGGATTTTATTTTTGATGAAGTTACTGCTGGACGTTTACTAAGAAGATTAGAAATGGTTGAGGCCCCTCCTATAACTGACTTTAATTCTGATGCAGTAAGTGGGCTGGATTTTGCTGAAAGTTTTTTGTCGGCGATAGTTGACATCGGCCCTTCTTCAAATACTTTTACTTTCTCCAACTGGATTTCTTTTACAATATTAAAGAACTTTTCTCCCAGAATTAAATAATTGTCCAAAGGTACATTTTTGTCGTTTAGGGTGAGTGTATGGCTATTAAAAAAATAAATCCAATCTTCTTTTGTTTTGGTCTTGGATTCAACCAGCCTGATATAGCTGTTGTTGAGGTGTAAGGTAAAGTATTCTTGCTGGTTTTTTAGCCTGCAATTGGTAATTATAAGGTTGTTATTCTCTTTAATTCGTTTTTCATTGATTTTATTCCCCTGTAGAGTTGTCTGGTTTTAAGGCCATTAAGTAATGATCAAAATAATAATAACAAACCAAATAATAGTAGTCAATGATAAGCTGGGTTATTATGGATTATTAAGGGAAGTGGCCCTTAAATTAATCTTATTCCCAGGCTGTGAAGTGCGCAGCGCTTCAAAAGACTGAAAATATATCCAGGCTTGCCCCGGATTTGCTAATATGTTATATTATTATCAATAAATAGTGGTCAATATATTTAGGGGTGAAAAAAATAATAATGAAAGCAAAAAAGGCAGATTGCCGGAAATTAACGCCAGAGGGCCAGGAAAAACTTCGTCAGCAGGTTACCGCTGCCATTATTGAGCGGAAAATGAAGCAGCGTGAAGCTGTTGCTCTTTTCCAGGTCTCCAGGGCGGCAATTATCAAGTGGCTGAAGGAATATAGACAAAAGGGGCTGGAAAGTTTGAAAAGAAAATCAAGAGGGCGTCCAAAAGCTTCCGGTAAATTAGACATAAAAGAAGTTCGCTCATTGCTTGAAATAATGGTCAATTCATTACCTGATGAAATCGGATTAGAGCATAAGTTATGGAACAAGGGGGGTATAAAAGTTTTAATTAGCAGGAAGTTTAAGAAAGAATTATCTCTTTTGACTGTTACCAGATTGTTAGCGCGTGAAAATATTCTTCCGAAAAAACCTGTACGCTTTCCGGAAGAAAGCAATGCTCCGTTAATTGAAGAATGGCTGAAGTCAGAGTACCTGAAAATATTGCGCATAGCAAAGCGGGAAAAAGCTGAGGTGCAGTGGGGAATAGCTCAGCCTGTCAACTTAAGATTAGAATCGTCTCCTGTTGCCAGTGCAAAGAAGAAGAGCGGTTTTTTACATTATATTATTGCCAGTATAAAAAACAATGGCCAATTTCAGTTCCGGCTTACTACCGGAAAACCCAAGCCTCAATTAGTTACTGGTTTTTTAAGCCGCTTGACCAAGGGAAAGAAAAAGGTGTTTTTTTTAACAAGCAAAGAGAAAATATTTGAAACATCTGTGGTTGATAGTTGGCTGGCTAGGAACCAAAAAAAGATCGAACTGTATTTTTTTCCTTAATGGCGCTATCGCCATTTTGCAACAGGCCCTTAATAGGGATTTCTTGGAGATGTTTTGCAGAGCTTGACCAATTCCGAGATGGAAGCTGTGCCTGCGCACATAACAGTATCTGCTCCTCCCCAATAGATTCTCAAAGTTTTATTGTCTGATTCAGGTATTGCCCCACAGCAAAATACTACGTTCGGGACATAACCTGATATTTCGTAGGATTTTTCAGGATCTAGGATCCAGCCGTCATATACCCCGATTACTTGTGATGGATCATATAGATCATGTAATGCCACGCCTAGTCTATATACCGACCCAGACATTGTTTGATAGACGCCATGGAAAATATTTAGCCAGCCCTCCCGGGTTTTTATGGGCGGCGCGCCAGGCCCTACTTTTATTTCGTCCCAATGATAGCTCATTGGTTTGATGATTACTTTTGAGTTGCCCCAGTAAACAAGGTCTTTGGAATAGGATATCCAGATAGCCCAGGGATTGATTTCAGTATGCGGGCGGTCCAGCCTTACATAAAGGCCGTTTATTTTTTCCGGGAAAATAGCTGTATTTCTTTGATCTGCCTGGCTGATTAAAGCTATTCTTTCAAATTTTTTAAAATCTTTAGTTTGGCCTAGGCCGATACGTACACCATGCCTGGAATAAGCGCTGTAGGTAATTAAAAACCTTTTTTCTTCAGCCAAATAGGTTATCCTGGGATCTTCCACCCCGTACTCCTCATAGTCTCCGAATTTCCCTCCGATTTCCGGTGTAATAAATGGTTTTGGATTTACTTTGAATTTGTACCCATCGCTGCTTGTAGCCAAGCCTAATACGCAGCGTCCGGTGTTCAGATGGGACCGGAAAAGCATAATGTGATCGTCCTGGTATTTAGTCATTCCGGCGTTATGGACTGTGGCGACAGGGTAGGGGATGTCGGTTTTGGTTAGAATAGGATTTTTAGGGTATCTCTTGATAATAGGCATTTCAAAATAGGGTAAGATTCATATGTTTGGAATCTTCGCTTAAAAGAATTTTATATTCCAAGAGAGTCATTAACCAGCAAAGAGTCGACTCAGCGCCTTCATTCTCATTTACCCAATTGACCTGAATGCCATCTTTGCACCCTCCGGTCATATAGTCATAAACCGGAATATTTAATATGTTAAGCCCTAGAAACCAGTTAAAAGCCAGCCTGGCCTTAGTTATCCATTCTTTTTTGCCTGTAGCCTGGTAAGCAGCAATACAGGCGCTGGCCATGCTATGGGCTTCTATAGGCTGCTGGTCAAACAGGGCTTTTTCCTTGTTTCGATAGTACCAGCCTTGATTGCCAATAAATGAAAAATAGGCTGAATTTTCCAGCTGAGCATTTATCAGCCACTTAAGGAGTTTGATCCCGAGGTTTAAGTAGTCATTATTATTTAATTCATTTCCGGCAATAATCAATCCTTTAGCAATAGTTGCAGAGCCCCAGGAGATTTTATCTTCAAACCAGGGCCAGTCAGGAGACGAGTTTTTCGTAAAAACAGTGTATAGCTTAGAAGCCAGTTTGTTTTTCAGTTTGCGGTAATAAGCATCTCCGGAGAAACAGGTTAAATATTTTGACAAGGCGCCTATGGCTATGGCCATTACATGAGGGTGGTTTGTAGATTCTAGTTTTGGGGCTGAGTCCCGGAAAAGTTTTATAGCTAGTTGCTCAATGTGTTTTGGCCCGTGAGCGCAGCACATTCCAAGGGCGCACAATCCTCTGGCATGTGCGGTTTCCGGTATCTCTTTATTATCCCAATGTCGTTTATAAGTTAGCCTGTTACGCAGGATATTACGCTTTTCGTCATAAGCGTCCAGTATAAAGCTTAAATAACGGTCAATATAGGGAATAATAGTGGGATCTTTAGTAAGACGGTAATATTGGATAGAGACTACCAGTGCTCTGGCATTATCATCTAAGCAGTAACCATGTTTGCGGTCAGGAATAGAAAACTTAGCATGTTCAAGTATTCCTGTGTCGTCTGTAAGGCTTTTTAAGTGGGCCAGATTTATATCCGGGATCTGGATATTGGTTTCACGTTTATCTAAAAGATAAAAGTTTTTTTTCGGCCTTACTATTCTTTCATAGACTAGTGTTTGGAAAAGAGAGTAATAACTTTTAGCAACTTCTTTCCAGATCATTGGTCTTGTGAAGTCATATGCCCTTTTTCTTATGGCGTTTCTTTTTACTTCATCGCTCAACAGATCGTTTATGTGTTTTATGAAGCTTTCATGGTCATTAAACTCAGCCAAGATCCCTCTGTTATCTGCCAGATATTCTTTGGCATGCCAGAAAGGAGTGGACACAATCGGTTTGCCTGCTCCCATGGCATAGGATAAGGTTCCTGACGTGATCTGCTCTTTGTTAAGGTAAGGGATAACGTAAATATCTGCAGCTCCAATATATTCACATAACTCTTCCAGAGAGAAAAAACCATCTATGAAAAACACGGATTTTTCTAATCCCAGTTTCATTATACTGCGCTGTAGCTTATTAAGATAAGAAGTGCCAGTTTTTTTCTTTTCGTGGGGATGAAGGGATCCAAGTATAATATAAACGGTATCCGGATGTTTTTTAATGATATCAGGCATTGCCTTGATGATAATCTCTAAACCCTTGTTAGGTGAAAGCAGGCCAAAGGTTAGCAGGACTTTTTTTCCGGAGAGGCCGAATTTATCTTTGTAAAAGGCTGTATCAATAAATGAAACATCTGGTATGCCATGCGGAATAATGACTGTTTTATCTTTTGGTACATTGTACTCTGAAGTTAGTATTTCTAGCGCCTTGTTGGTCATTACGATTAAACGATCAGCTTTCCGAGCTATTTCTAGAAATACCCTTCTATGTTCTGCGCTTGGATTTTGAAGCACTGTATGCAGGGTTACAGTTAAAGGCATACGGATATTATTTATTAGATGAAGTATTTTTTTTCCGGCATTTCCCCCAAAAATACCGAATTCATGCTGTAGATTTACGACATCTACCATGTTTGTATTTAAAAAATCGGCAGCTTTAACATAGTCTTCATTTCTGGAGTCTAGGATTTCCAGGTGGACGTCATCTGTATAAGCATAGCCGCGGGGAGAGTCGTTCATTGCTAAAATTTGAATTTTTGTCTGCTCCCAAAGGTTGCTCTTCAAGGCACTAGTTAGGTCATGGGTAAAGGTAGCTATACCACAGCGGCGTGGGGAATATGATCCGATGATGGCGATTTTGTCTAGTTTTATTTGTGAACTTGGCATTTTGTTAATTATACATTTTTTATATTAAAATTTATATATATAAATAGGTTTAACTTTTTCCTTTGAGCTTGGTTAGCGAAAATTCATTTTGCAATGGGGCAAAAGAAGTTCCTTTGAGAATAGGTTGAAGTTTCATTTCAAAATAGGCTTTATTCTTAAATGATATTGTGGTTTTCATATACATAGGCCTGCATTTAACTATTAAAGCCGGATCTTTTATTTTAGCCAGTAGATCAACAACTTTTTCAAAAAGTTCACCATTAGCGTAAAGATATAAATCATTGGGATTGTTGAATGCTATCTGTAATAAATGAGATATAAGCTTTAAAGGATTTTTAAGTCTCAGTAATTGTTTTGTAGAAAACAGTTCTAATTTGGATAATATATTTATTATGGTAGAAACATTATTGTTTTTATAAATCTTTTTCTCAAAGAAAAGGATTTTACAAATTGCAAACCTATCCAAAGTTTTCATTTGTGGCCTGATATCAGTTATTTTTAGTTTAGTTAGAAGGAATAGCAATTCTAAAGATTTAATATTTATAGTTAATATCTTTTTTTTAATATACTTTTTTACTCTATTTAGTATTTTTTGGGGAATAATAATATTATTATTTTTAATAAAACTGACTAATTCCTCTATAAAACTATAGTCATTTATAAGCTCTTTATTTAGAAAATTAAACAGCCTGTTAAAGTTGAGTAGATTTTTATGAATTTTGTGAAATAAAATAGTATATTTTTGCCATATTCTTTGCGTATCAGGATATGAATGGTTTTCAAGCTTACGTGGTATATTTTTTGAAAATATTTTATAGAGCGCGTTTAGTTTTTTTTCGCTCAGGGAGGCATTGATAAGAACATCCATAATATCAATAAGATCTGCTGCTTGGATTCTCCAGAATATGAAAGAAGGTTTATTAGAGAAGTAACGCTTAAAGAGGCGAGAAAGATTATATTTAATAGCAATTAATGAAGTTAAAACTTTTTTGTCTAAATATAATCTCTTCGCATTTATTCTATTGTCTATATAAGCTGTTAATAATATGTTATTTGGGAAAATAGATAATACTGTATTATCAGTGCCATTATCAAAGCATAAATGATTAAAAAAAGTTATATAAGTCGCATTAGAAGCGATTTTCGATAGATTTGTATCGGAATAGTAGTCTAGAAAAGTTTTTATGTATTCTAAGAAAGCTACTTCTCGTTGACCATCTTTTAGTATGAAAGGGATAACATCTTCGGCAATCTTGATTATACGAGGAATGAAAGTTTTAGCTAATTTGAGATTATTTTTAAGCAAAAGTAAAGCCATTAACTCTAAAACAAAGTTATAATTGGATCCAAAGCTAGTTCGGTGGTACCTTGTTGGTATTCTTTTATTTCTTGCCTTCCTTTGGTCATCTTTTACTTTCCATATACAATCAGGATACTTTTTTAATAGTTCATCCAAAGCCTTTGTGACGATCTTATCATCCTGAATGAATTGTAAAATATATAATTGACTTTCCAATAGTATTTGCTGGTGTTTAAGTTGAGTATTACTAGTGGCTTTCTGTAAGATCTTTAAAGAATTTGTTAGTATTTTATTATTATCTTTACAATGAAAAAAAATACTGTTGAACGATTCGAAAATAATGCGTCTGTGAGATATTGGTCGATTAAGATCTTTAAAGAAAAATCTACTTTTGTCTATAAATAATGGGATAAATTTTTCCAAGAATTCAGAAGGAAAATTAAATAGTATGCATGCTTCTATAATTTTTCGGAAATAAATATTTAAAAGTTCATTAGTATTTACACATAGAACCTTGTTGCCAGATTTAAAATGCGAGTGCAATCTGGACTCATATTTATTCTCTAATGCTTTAATTATCGTCGTTTTGTCAGTATGAATAGATTTAATCCCTTCATATAATAAAAAAGGATTTTTAACAAAGAAATCGTAGATTGCAGATCGGTAATTTTTGATTAAATCTGTTTGGTTTGGCAAATAAACTATCTTCATCAGTTGCTGAGGCTTAATATTGTTTTTATGAATTAGTTTCTTTAATACAGGTTTTTCTATATCTAAAAGGTATTTATCAGTCAGCTTAACGAAACTGACAATGTGTTTCTTTATTTCCTCCTTATTTTTATAGAAAAAATTATCCTGCAAAACTTGTTTGATGGGCATAAACTTAAAATAATCGCTAATATAATTCAGTATCTCTTTAACAAAGCTTTCATCTTTATTGATGATTAAGGGGAGTAAGTGGTTTAAATAATTTTTGCCACCTTTTGCCTTGATAAACACCAGTAGTTTTTTACCTGATTCCAATTCGGAAAATAATTCAACGGTTTCTGTATATGGTGATAGACTGTTTTTATTTTTTTGTAGTTTACTATACAAAGCAAATTGCTCATATTTTATGCTATAGGAGTTTGGACGGGACTGTTTTTGAAATTTTTTAAGATAGTTTGAATCTTCGGATTTAACGTCAATGAATACGTATTTTAATAAATCTTGATTTAGGGCAGATTGCGTTATTATTTTTTGTTTTTTATCTTCATCGGTATCTTTAAACAGTTTAAATAAAATAGCTAAACAGATATCAGCTGAAATATCATTTAATCCATTGATAATGTCTGCTTTATTAAAGGTTCGTATCAATAATTCCATAACGGTGTGAAGTATTTTGGCGCTATCATTTGGTAAACCTTTAATTTTTCCTAGTCTAGCTAAAAATATTTCATCTTTATTTTCTTTTTTATTGGTTTCTTGAGCAATAAGCTTGTCTAAAAATACCATGGGATCAAATTTAGGACCTTGCGAAACAAAATCTTGTATTAATTTTATTCCACCAGTAATTTCTAATAAGGATGTAATCAGCTTTAGAGCTGGTATTTTCTCAGGCTTTTCTTCGAGAGTAACGTGTTTTATAGAGGATTCAGAGAATTCCGTAAAAAACATTTTTTCAAAGTATTCACTAGCAGCACTAAATGCGTATTTTTGAAACCAATCAGAAACTACAAGTTTTTTTGGTAAAGGTTTTACAAATAGATTTTTTGGGTTTTTTCCATCAGAAAATTGTATCGTGTCTGACAACGAATTTTCTGAAATTAATTTTGCTTTTATCATATGATCCCTCCCCTTTTTTATAACAAGTTTAAAGTGTTCTATATTGTTATCGGATAAAAATTGAAAAAATACCTGGGTATTTTGTACTATTTTGTACTATTTTGTATGCGGAGATCAGTATGCGGTTCATCTTGATTTTAAATTTGAAAGTGGAAAATAAATCGCTGGCTTTGCCAGCTATTAGGGATCAAAAAACTGAGTTTTTTGCTTTCCCCATTTCTCATTTCTCATTTCTTTCTATATAATATCCCGAATATGAAAATCGCAATTCTATCTCCGATTGCCTGGCGTACTCCTCCCAGGCATTATGGCCCTTGGGAGTCAGTAGCTTCTAACATTGCTGAAGGCCTTGTCCGCAAAGGGTATGATGTTACCTTGTTTGCTACTGCTGATAGTATTACTGCTGGCCAACTGGAGTCAGTTTGTCCGACTCCTTATGAAGAAGATAAATCAATAGATCCTAAAGTATGGGAATGTCTCCATATTTCAAATTTGATGGAACAGGCAGACAGGTTTGATATTATCCATAGTAATTATGATTTTTTGCCTTTAACCTATTCTTCTTTAATTAAGACTCCATTAGTAACTACCATCCATGGCTTTACTTCCAAAAAGATTTTGCCGGTATATAAGAAATATAATAAAAATACGTACTATGTATCTATTAGTGACTCTGACAGAAGCCCAGACCTGGATTATGCGGCAACTGTATATAACGGAATTAATATGGATGATTTTGATTTTTATGGGGATCATGGGAAATATTTGCTTTTTTTCAGCCGTATGCATCCGGAAAAGGGGCCTAAGCAGGCTATTGAGATAGCTAAGAAATTTCAGATGCCCTTGATTATGGCTGGGATTATCCAGGATAAGGAATATTTTGAAAAGGAAGTTGAACCGCATATAGACGGCGATTTTATTAAGTATATCGGATCTGTCGGTCCGGACAAAAGAAGCAAACTTTTAGGCGAAGCTTATGCATTGCTGCACCCGATTTATTTTAAAGAGCCTTTTGGTTTGAGTGTGGCAGAGGCTATGGCCTGCGGTACGCCTGTTGTCGCTTTTAACCTGGGATCCATGCCGGAGTTGATCCAAGATAAAAAAACAGGGTTTTTGGTTGCTGATGTTCAGAGTGCTGTTAATGCCCTGTCTGAAATTAATGATATTGACCGCACGTATTGCCGGGAATGGGTTGCCAATAAGTTTTCCATTGATAATATGATTGACGGTTATTTGGATGTATATAGAAAGGTATTGGGAAAATGAATCTATTTTTGCTGTTGATCTTAATATTTTATATTGGTAGTTATTTATTGCAGGTAGTAACAGATATTCTAAACCTCAGGCATCTCTTGTTTCAGATTCCCCCTGAGTTTTATCATTTCTATGACCAAACTAAATATAACAGATCTCAAGCATACCTTAAGGACAATACGGTTTTTAGTTTGATAAAAGATACTATTTTTACTTTGATAGGAATAAGCTTTATTTTGCTTGGGGGATTTAATGCTCTGGATATCCTAGTTAGAAGCTTTGGTTTTGGTTATTTAGTAAGCGGACTATTTTTTGTTGGGATTTTACTTTTGTTTCTTCAGTTTTTTGGGCTTCCTTTTGAGATATATAGGACTTTTGTAATTGAGAAAAAATATGGTTTTAATAAAACTACTGTAAAGACTTTTATTATTGATAGAATAAAATTGGTGGTCCTAGGTGGGATTATAGGCTCCTTTTTATTAGCTGGTGTTTTATTGTTTTTTAATAAACTCGGAGCAAATGCTTGGTTTGTTGTCTGGCTATTTGTTTTTATTGTGCAATTAATTTTATATATCATTGCTCCGATTTGGATAATGCCGCTTTTTAATAAATTTGAAAATTTAGAAGATGGAGAATTGAGACAAGCTGTGGCCACCTATATCAAGTCTCAAAAATATAAGATTAAGGGCATCTATAAAATGGACGGGTCTAAGCGATCTACAAAGACCAATGCTTTTTTTACAGGTTTTGGAAGGTTTAGACGCATAGTATTATTTGATACTTTGATTTCCAAACACTCTATTCCCGAGCTGATAGCGGTTATCGGGCATGAAGTCGGTCATTATAAAAAGGCGCATATTTATAAGTTGATGGTTTTATCAATGCTTTCTTTGGGGCTGATGCTTTTCATTTTTTCGTGGTTTATTAATAATCCCTATTTATTTGCCGCGTTCAAGATGGAGAACTTTTCTATTTATGCCAGTTTAGTGTTTTTCGGATTTCTTTTCACTCCGATTGAGCTGCTCATAAGTTTTTTTTCCAAGGTCCTTTCCAGGAAATATGAATTTGAAGCAGATTATTTTGCAGCAGCAACCACAAAAGATCCGGAAAATATGATTTTAGCTTTAAAAAAGTTGAGTGTCGAAAATCTATCAAACTTAACTCCTCACCCGGTAAAGGTGTTTTTGGAATATAGCCATCCTCCGGTTTTGGAACGGATAGAAGCTTTGAGAGCAATTCCCTTTACTACTATAATATAAAATCAAGTGAATACTTACGGTTATTGAGGCTTACTGCCCATTAGTGAATATATGCGTTTATTTCTCTCACAGAATGGGTATAGCTAAAGTATGTCTTTGGATGCTAGGAGATAAAATGAGTCATTCCACCGGGTCTATTTCAGATTTTGATTACGGTCTTGTATTGAAGAAACCTGAAAAAATTTCCAAGAAAAGATCAAAGAAGAAACAAGAGTTACTAGTACAATTAAAACAATCTCAAGAGCGCAATCACCAAACCGATTTTGGTGTTTCCAGAAGAAAAGAAAAGAATAAAGAGCTTTTGTTTCATAAAAAGAATATAAAGCAAAAACTACCGAAAGACCTTAGCCCTACCGGAAAAGAGTTTTTACGGGAAGCTAAAATTGTAAAGAATGATGGGAATGTGATAAGAGGCATAAGTAAAGAAGGTAATATAGTTACGGCTATGAGGGATAAGGATTTTGGCTGGGTAGTAATAAACTCAAATCCAAAGGGTTTTTTAGAGCCTTATACTTCTACGAAGAAGCGTTATGTATTGAAATACGGAACAAAAGAAAAAGTAAGGACTATGCTGTTTTTAGGTCCAAAAAGAATAGATGAAACGACTGAAATACCTTGCTTTGATTCAAAACAGAAATTAGGTGATAAAACATCTATTTTAATTGACAGTCTATCTAATCAATCTTTGAAAAGAGGCAGCCTTATTAAAAAAGGGGGGTATGGCAAAGTTAAAAAAGGCGGAAGAACAAAAACTGGAAAAAAGATAGTATCAAAGACTCAAATAAAAGGAAGAAGAGGTGAAAAGTATTTGGAAATGACGCTGACTGAAATAGAGCGTAATAATATTTGCGCTAAAAAATCCAAAAACATAATAAGTTGTGAGATTGTAGGTTTGAAAAGGGATAAGGATGGAAGGGTTAAGTTGTATTATTCGATGCCGCGGATGGGAGTGGACTATGTATCCAAGATCAAAGAACTTAGTGATGATCCTGAAACTAGATTTAGGCAAGTTTTTCCGGTAATCGGGGACTTATTGTCAGCTTTAGCTGGAGTCCATGATGCAGGTTTTGTGTTTTTGGACCTTAAATTGAGCAATTTTTTGTCTCCTCTTAAAGAGGATAGCGGAGAAGGCGCGAAATTATGTGATTTTGGCTGCACAAAAACATTGGATGAATTATATTGGGTTTTTAAAAAGGGCGAAATAATAGGTACCCGTTTTTATATGGCTCCGGAGATGGTGTTATATAAAAAGATAGCGCGACATCGCAAATGTGTTGAGAAGGGTATTAGCTGTGAACGTGTTAAGAAAAAAGTATCCAATGTTCGTAAACAGTTTCTTCCTAAAATAGATAGTTGGGCAGTTGGAATATTAATAGTCGAGCTGCTTACGAAAAAGCTGATTAGATCGATTATGGAGATGAAAGGAAGAACAAAAGAATATTTAGAGTTGTTATACACAAATCCTATTAAAGTTACTAATACACTGATGAAAGAATTAAAAGTGATATGCAAAGAAATAAAGGATAATAGATTCTCTGAAGTTATTAAGGAACTAGATACTCTTTTAAGAGGCCTATTCAAGTTGGACCTTAATAAGAGAATGAAGATTTCTGATGCCTATAAAAGGTGGAAAAAAATGAAACTACCGGGGATACAGAAAAAATAGAAGTAAAAGGCTGAGTGCCTTTTACTTCTATTTTTTCTGTTTTTTGATTTCTGTTTTAATCATTGCTGTAATTCCTACAAAGGTATAAAATGAAGTTCGTTTTATTAATGACGAATTAACCATGAAAAAACATCTAAAACCACTTTTATTGCTAATATTTTTATTCTTAATAATTGCGGCACCAATAACAGCTAAAGTAAAGCCCAAAAGAAAAAAACCCATTGTCATAGGTATGTCTGCTGCCTTGACCGGCGCTTCAAAAAATCTAGGAAAAGACCTCTATATTGGTTCTAAGATCGTATTTGATGAAGTTAACCGTTTAGGTGGGGTGCATGGCCGAAAACTGAAATTGAAAATACTAGATGACCGGTACAATCCTTTGCCAGCTGTAAAAAACACGGTTTCTTTTGTGGAAAAAGATGATGTGGATTTATTGTACTGTTTTATGGGTACGCCTACAGTTACAAGGGTGCTACCTCTTCTTAAACGCTATCAAGAAAAAAACATATATTTATTCTTTCCCTTTACAGGCGCACAGCCACAGAGGGTTCCTCCTTATAATCAGTTTGCCTTTAATTTAAGAGCATCTTATCTACAGGAAACCAAAGGTTTGGTTTCTCAGTTTATTAAGATAAAACGTAAACGGATAGCTGTTTTTTATCAATCAGATGCTTATGGCAGAAGCGGTTGGAGCGGAGTGAAAAAAGGATTAGCGGACTATGGACGGAGTATAATTGCCGAAGCTTCTTATGTCCGGGGAGCGGGTTTTGACCAGAGTTTTAAAGAGGCCGCAGAATACCTGTTGAAACAAAAACCTGATGCCATTATTTCCATAGGCTCTTATCAAGCTTGCGCAGGACTTATCAGAGAAATGCGAGACCTGGGATGGGATGGGCTGATAGCTAATATTTCCTTTGTCGGCAGTGAGAGTTTACTTGGCCTGTTGGTTAAATATGGTAAAAAAGTCGGGAAAGACTATACTAAAAACATTATTAATTCTCAGGTTGTACCAAGCTATGAAGATACCAGCTTGCCTGCGGTCCGGGAATATAGAAAATTAATGGCCCGGAATAAATCAAAAAGATACTCTTATGTTAGTTTTGAGGGATTTTTAAATGCCAAAACCCTGGTAGCTATCTTGGACCAGTCAGGGAAGTGGTTTAATAAGAGTGCCTTACCTCAAGTAGTTTCTTCGATAAAAGAATATGATATCGGGATCAAAGATTTGATTAGTTTTGGATCCCCGGATAAAAATGCCTTAGGTAAAGTATATTATACAACTGTTAAAAATAATAAGTTTGTCCCTATTAAAAGTTGGAGCAAATGGAAAAAATGAAGATGTCTAAATTGATCAGGCAGATGTTAGGTATCAGTGTAGGTATCTTTATTTTTATTGTAATAAGCATTTCTATCTTTTTTAGCTGGACCCTTTATACCAATATTATGCTTGAATATCAGAATAAAGGCATTTCCGTAGCCCAAAGTATAGCTGATTCCGGAGTTGATCTTATTTTAAATAGAGATGAATCTACTATTCAGTCTCTTGTTAATCAATACTATAAAAATATTAATGGAGTAGCTTATATTGCTGTAAGAAATTCCAAAAGAGAGTTGATTTCACATACCTTTGTACCTTATCCTCCGGAAGAATTATCAGAGTTTCATGAGCCGATTATTAATAAAAGGTTTAGTGAGAGTATGACCATCCAGTTTATAAATGTCAAAAATATGGGTAAGGTTCTGGATATCAGTGCTCCTATTTTGGCTGGTGAGGTTGGATTTGTTCACGTTGGGATGGATACCAGGCCGATCTTGAGTGTGATTTATAAAACTATAGGAAAAACTTTATTAATTATTTTATTGATTTTTATTTTTAGTGTAATTATGAACTATATCTTTATGCGCCGGATTGCTAAGCCGCTTCAGGCTCTTACTGAGTATGCGGACAAGCTTGCTAAACATACTTTTGATGCTCCTTTAGAGATACAGAAGGATATCAAGCTTCTGGTAGAAGTTTCTAAAAACGAAATAAGTAATCTTGCCAATGCTTTTATTAATCTTGAGGATCAGCTTATTCTCTATATTAAGAACTTACAGGAAACAACTTCAGCTAAAGAAAAAATGGAAAGCGAGTTAAACATTGCCAGGTCTATCCAGATGAGCATGCTTCCCAAGTTAATGAAGAAAATTCCAGGATATGAGATGTATGGATACCTCAGTCCTGCTAAAGAGGTGGGCGGAGATTTTTATGATTATTATCTGCTTAAGAAGAGGAATAGTATTTACTTTGCTATCGGGGATGTTTCCGGAAAAGGTGTTCCCGCTGCTTTGTTTATGGCTATGACAATGATGCTTTTAAATTCTCTTGCCAGGCAGATAGACTCTCCTTCAGCTGTGATTACTGAAGTTAACCGCGAGTTGTGCGAGCGGAATGAGCACTCATTGTTTGTGACCTTGTTTTTTGGTGTGTTAGACCTGAGAACAGGTATGATTGAATATTGTAATGCTGGCCATCTTCCTCCGTATTTGGTTTCAGATAAGGGGCAGGTGGAGGAATTAGCATTAACAGATGGTATGGCACTGGGGGTTGATCCTGATTTTGAATATGAGACCAAGACAGCTGAGCTTTCGAAAAACACAACAGTTTTTGTATACTCAGACGGAGTAACAGAAGCAGAGAATTCAGCCCGCGAGCAGTTTGGTCATGAGTTGCTGGAAAAAGTCCTTAAAGATAATTCCAAGCTCAATCCAAAGGATTTGTGTGAAAAAGTTTTTACTGATATTAATTCTTTTGCTGAGGAAGTGCCTCAGTTTGATGATATTTCCATTTTAGCGTTAAGGAAGAATATTTAATTGGTATTAAGCCCCAAAATTTGAAAAAAATTCATATACTTATTCCTTTTCTTTGCTCAAAGAGATAAAAATGATTAATATGTTCCCCCTCTCCCGTAGAAGAAGCAAAAATATCAACAACGAGTCATGAGAAACAGAAGCCTAAACTTGTATGATTTGAAAATACAACACCTCTTCTATGGGAGAGGGGCAGGGGTGAGGGCAGGATAAAACTGGCCCATAGACATCAAACCAGTTTCCAATTTTAGTAAGGTTCATATGTTAGCAAAGAAAAAATCACCCTCACCCTCCACATTTAGTAGAGTATCGAGCTTCCGCTCCCCTTGAAACTCAACGGGAGAGGGGGACTAAATATATTTTTAACTATTGTTCTGGGGAGTAACAGCAAGAACTCTCTAAATAACCTGAGTTTTGGATAAGCCACAGTCTAAATATTCATATTAAGCCTAATTTAACTAGCTAGCACGCTCCAAAATCTCAAAAATAGCACAACTATTATTAAGATTTTTCACTACTATCTAGCTAAATTAGGCTTAATATGAACATTTCTTTGTGTGCCCTATCCAAAACTCAGGTTAAATAATTATTAACGTAAATGTACTAAATACAAGTATCCTGTAGATAATATAATAGTCCCGATCATTATCGGGAAACCGACCAGGGCAAAATCCAGGAATCGGATAGGGTAGTTGTTTTTATTAGCATAGCTGACTATTACTATATTGGCAGCTGATCCGATGATGGTCCCATTTCCCCCAAAGCAAGCACCTAACGATAAAGCCCACCACAAAGGATAGATATCAATGTTCCTGCTCATGGCACCGATAGACTTAATAACAGAAATCATGGTTGCGGTGAACGGTACGTTATCGATAAGCGTAGAGGCCAGTGCTGAGATCCAGAGAATGGTGATGGTCATAGCGCTGGTGGTCTCGGTTAAGTTTAGTAATTTAACAGCAATGAGATTGATAATGCCTGAGATTTCCAGGCCGCCCACAAGGATAAATAATCCTATGAAAAAGAAAAGGGTCGACCATTCTACCTCTTTGAATATTTCTTCGATATTTGTATTGGTGATAAGCATTAAAAGAAAAGCGCCGGCAAGGGCTATTGTGGCTAGCTCGAAATGTAATATATCGTGTCCGAGGAATCCAACCAGCACCAGGCTGAACACGAAGAGGGATTTATAAAGGATTTTTTTATCTGTGATAGCCCGGGTTTCGTCAAAGTGGCTGAGAATGTCTTTTACATCGACCTGCGGTACCAGTTTTTTGCCGTACATGAACTTCAAACAAATAAGGCAGAAAATAGAAGCAATTATTACAATAGGTACATTATGGTAAATAAACTCAATAAACCTGATATTGGCGCTGTTTCCAATAAGGATATTTGGAGGATCGCCTATTAAAGTTGCTGTGCCGCCTATGTTCGCAAAAAAGATTTGAGAGATTAAAAAAGGCATTGGTGTTACCTTTAAAGCATCAGCTATGGCCAGTGTGATAGGAACAATAATCAGAACAGTAGTTACATTGTCTAATAAAGCTGACATAACTGCTGTGAAAAGTGATAAAACCACCAGAACGTGCCAGGGATTTCCTTTTACACTTTTGATAGCTTTAATAGAGATGTATTCAAAAATTCCGGTTTTCCTTAAGACTGATACAATTAACATCATTCCGCATAGCAAGCCAATGGTATTGAAATCAATAAATTGGATAGCAATTTCCTGGTTCAAGATATTAAAGAAAATCATCAGAGAGGCGCCGAGAATAACCGTTATGGCGTTGGGTATTTTCTCACTTACAACAATTATATAAACACCAATAAATATTATAGTAGCAGTAAACATAACAGCGCTTGTTTTACTTTTTTAAGATCACAGCAATAATTTCTAATCTTGATACAGTTCCTAATAGTTGTTTGTTCTCAACAACCGGGATTACTCTTCTGGTAGATCTTTCTAATTGATCAGCAGCATAATTCACAGAATCTCCGGGGTGAAGGGTTGGGTATTTTTTAGGCATATAGTCAGCCACTTTTCTGTCTTGCATTTTTTGAAGATTGTCATAAAATTTGTCTACATCAGGAAGAAAGGCCGGATTAAGCAGGCTTTTCATATAAGAAGGTACGCATACATCAATGATATCTGAAATGCTAATACAGCTTACGTAGGCATTTTCTTCGTTCACAATAGGGATTGCATAATACCTGCTTAAAGACATGAACCTGATAACTGTTCTTATGGTCATGTGGGGGGAGACCGAAGAAATGTCATTACAGAGAATATTCCTTACTTTCATAAAGCTATTTCCTTTGTTTCCAGTCTTGGCAGGTAGGCTTCGATTTTTTTTGGTTCAAGGCAGAATTTTTCATTTGTTTCAATGGTAATGAATCCGGCAGAACAGCCCAGGCTTAGGGCGTCTTTTAGATTTTTCTTTTTTTCCAAACCATAAGTGAGGCCGGAAACAATGGCATCGTTAAATCCCAATAGATTAGCCGGATGAAGTTCTTTTGAGCTAAAAACATAAGCTTTTTTGTGAGTAATAGCCACAATGTTTTTTATCAGGTGGGCAAAAATTACGACCTCTGTTTCCTGATGCCTGTCCAGGATTGCTTTCCCTGATTCCAGGCAGTGGTCAACATTGTCCAGGGTTCTGCCCCTGAACTCACAAGTGCTTCTCATGTCCGGAAAGACAATGGTGCCTTTTTCTTTTAAGCCGGCGTCAATGTATTTGGGCCTTGTATGAACTATGGTTTTGACATTTTTATGCTTGGCCAGTCTGGTGAGAGTTCCGTAAAAGTTTAAGTCCATTAGGGGAAGTAATGATCCTGCCAGGATCATAATATTGACCTGGTTCAGCACTTTTTTATAACGGTCCATAAAAAGGAACATGTCTTCCTCTGAGATATGCCGGCCGCTTTCATTAATTTCAGTGATTGTGTCATTCTGGTTATCAATAATGAAAATGTCATTTCTGGTCTCTTCTTCAGTACGGATAAAATTAGTGGTAATACCCAATTCCCGTAGCTTCTGTTCCAGTTTTTTACCCAGAAAACCGCCTGTAAAGCCCATAGCTATACTATGGGTATCCAGATTTTTAAGCATAACAGAGATATTAACGCCTTTACCGCCTACAGAGGTTATTTCGTTTTTTTCAGCTGTTATGCGGTGCAGTTTTTTCAAACAAAAGTCGTCTATATAATAAACTTTGTCAATAGCTGGATTAATAGTAACGGTTGCGATCATAACTATATTTAATTGTAATTTCACTTACGTGAAATTACAATTAAATAATTTACGGCGCAAAAACTGGCTTCCGGTCTAAAAAGGTGTTAACATAAATAAAGTAAAATGTTAAATAGTTAATAACGAAGGGAGAGATATATGAGAAAGACATGGAGAAGAAATATAGGTTTGGTCTTGCTGTTAGTATCAGTGCTTTTTATGTCAGCATGTGGGACAAATATCTTTAAAGATATGGTATCCCAGCCGGAAGAAAAAGATGTCCAGAAAATTCTGGAAAACGCGGTGACTAAAGAAGACTATCAAAAAGCTTTAGAGATTGTAGAAGAAGTAATTCAAGACGTTAATGCTACCAAAGAAGAAAAGCAGGAAGCGTATGCCTCAAAAGGGAAAGCAACCTTAGGTGCTAGTGGAGTTAGTGCTCTGGAGATTTTTGCTAATTTCGGAGAATTAGCCCAGAAAGCAGCGGATGCTGAAAAACCAACGGCAAATATTTTTAATTTAATAGATTTAGGGGATGCAACTCTTGCAGATATTGCACTGGCTGCCGATAGTTTAAATACAGCTAATCTTTTATCTATCACAACTATCTCATTTTTTTCAGATGAGTATGTTTTACTTAATACTAGTCCCAATTTAGCACCTTCCCTAAATGCTAATG
The DNA here is from genome assembly GCA_042577605.1 of Candidatus Margulisiibacteriota bacterium. GTDB lineage: Bacteria > Margulisbacteria > Marinamargulisbacteria > JBHPDY01 > JBHPDY01 > JBHPDY01. The sequence continues at coordinate 4,511 of JBHPDY010000009.1, read as the reverse complement.
AGCAATTGTTAAGGGGAATAGCTAATGCGCTTGTAGTATTAATGATTATGCAGAATGTTTATGAAATTGATCCTGCCGGTGAAGTTTCGCCAAATGCCGGGTATGAGGCTCCTGTGGCCCAGCTTAATGCTTTAATGGCGCCTCCGGGAGTATCAAATAGTATCGCTTTTTATGGTATAGCTGCCATAGATGGCTTTGCTGCAGCAGACGTTTTCAGTGATGATCAGCTTGACGAGATTTCTAAGCTGAGAGAGGGCGGGGACAAGATCCAGCATTTATATAACGCGAAACAGGCAGGAGGATCTGGTGCTACCGCATACTATTACCCTTCACCTCCGGCTGTTCCGGAGTACGGTCCATATGATTTGACAGATGAGACAGATGGTGGTGGGTTGGAACAAGCTCTGAAGGCTATTATTAGAAGCTTAAATATTTAAGGAAAGGAAGTGGCGATGAAAAAAAACACCGTGAAATATATTATAGTTTGTGTTTTGACTTGTTTAATCGTTAGTGTGCCATTTTCTTTGATGGCAAATGTTTCTGATCTCAGGTTGACCAATATTCGGAAGATGGCGATGGGTAATGCAGGAGTTGCAATCAGTAATGATGAAACAGCTCTTTATAACAACCCTGCCGGATTGATGAATGTTAAAGGTTTGAATATTAAGGCGCCCAGATTGAGGGGCGGATTTAATTCTTCCTTTGTTGACCGGATTAGCGAACTTTCAGATATGTCAGAGAGTTCAGGAGATGACAATGAGGCTCTTCAAAATCTTAAAACCCTTGTGCCTATGCAGATGGTATTTGAATTTGGTTCAGATCCTTTATTGTCAGTAGTAATGGAAGGACTTGGCTTTGGTCTTTTTAGTGGCGGACAAATTATTTCTTCTTTAAAAGATAAAATAACTCCGACTCTTAAAGCTGAAGGAGCAGTCGATGTAGTGCCGGCTGTAGGTTATGCTACCGGAGTAGAAATTTTAGGTAATGAATGTGCCGTAGGTATTTCAGCAAAATACATCAGCAGGTCTGCAATGTATGATAAAATATCCGGTGACGAAGTATATACTCTTAACCAGGCTGACCTTTTGAAGCAGATTAATGACAAGCCGGATAAAAAGGGTACACCGGACTTTTTTAATCTAGGTGGATTTGGTCTTGATTTAGGTCTATTGACTAGTATAGATTTTCTGGGCAAAGGAAACTTTGGGATTGCTGTGCATAATCTTGGTGCAGCGCTTACCGGGACTAAAAGGATAGTTGATGGTAATGATGTAGAGATCGAAAACCGGGATGTGACCAATACTCTTCCAGTTACTTGTGTTCTTGGTCTTGGAGTTGAGAGTAATTTGCCAGACTATCTGTTAGGGGAGTTTGTTGGTGATTTTACGATGGCTGCCGACTATAAAATAGTATCTCCCTATGATAGTTTCTTTAAGAATTTGCATATGGGTATAGAGAAAAAATTAATGGGCGGACTTGTAACTTTACGTGGCGGTCTGAACCAGGGGATTATTGTTGGTGGTCTTGGCCTGGACTTGGTTGTTCTACACCTTGACTATGCGTATTTTGCCGAAGAACTGGGAGAAGAGATCGGTGTTGACCAGATTGACTATCATGTTGTTCAGCTAGGAGTTTTATTCTAGATCTGTTTTGTTAATTTATTTTAAAAAAGCGGTTCGTTAAAAGCGGATCGCTTTTTTTATGGGGTAGGTACAAATGCAAAATTTACTGTTAGAAAATATTCTGATATTTTGTGGCAGGCTCGTTAAAGTAGGTGATAATGGTTAAAATAGATATTCTTAATATGATACCGGAAGATAGGAAGGCACATTCTCTGAGTGTGGCTGCGATTGCTTGTGACCTGGCAGGTCATTACGATGTTTCTAAAGAGAAGGCCGAGCTGGCCGGACTGCTGCATGATATTGCCAAGGATCAGACCATAGAGATGTTGATAGAACAGGGAGTACATGTATCAGATTTTTTACGGAAAATGAATAATTATTATCCCCCTCTTTTTCATGCTTTTGTGGCTCCTGTTTATATTGAATTTGCCTTTAAGATTAAGGATAAGGAAATATTGAATGCCATTAAATGGCATACTACCGGAAAACCAAAGATGAGCAGATTTGAGCAAATTATTTACCTGGCAGACTATCTGGACCCTTTAAGAAAGTTGAAAGGTATTGAAAAGTTAAAGAAATTAGCATATAAATCTTTAGATAAAGCTTCTTATGCAGTAGCGGTTTCTTCAATAAGGCATTTATTAAGACTGGGGCGTCGTATTCATCCATTGACAATATGGTCTTATAATTATTACCTTGGTAAGGTTACTCTAGAAGAAGTAAGTTATCTGGAGAAAATAATAGAGACTCGATAAGGATTTTTTATAGAGCATGGTTTTTAATAACAAGTTAAAAGAGAATATTTTAATTGTTTCTGCAGTTGTTTTTTTGGTAACTGTAATTGTCGTCCCCCTGCTTTATTTGGGGACTGTAATGTTAACCGGAACATCGATTATTGAGTTTGCTTTGAACGTGATACCCGAGGAACGGATGCATGGTAAAAACATACTCCTTTTCGGGATCGATGATACCAGGGCTGTGCAAAGGGCTGATACGGTTATGGTGCTTCATATTGATTCTGTGAAGAAGCGTTTAGGGCTTTTGTCCATTCCACGAGATACCAGAGCTCATGTGCCTGGCCATGGATTAACAAAAATAAATCATGCATACGCTTACGGAGGCACAGATCTTCTGAAAGACACAATTTCAAGTTTGCTCGGGATCCCGCTAAACGGTTATGTAAAAATAAACCTGGCCGGAGTTGAAAAAGCTATTGACCAGATAGGCGGTTTGACAATAGATATAGATAAGGACCTCTTTTATGAAGATAAAGCGGGGGGATTGTATATTGATTTAAAAAAGGGCAGGCAAACACTTACCGGAAGACAGGCTATTCAATATATCCGTTTTAGAAATGATGATCAAGGTGATTTGGGCCGCATCAACAGGCAGCAGATGTTTGTTAAATCCTTTGCTAATAAGATAACAGATTCTGGTAATATCTTTAAACTGCCGTTTTTTATTAGGACTATAAATAAGAATATTGAATCTGACCTTACTCTAAAACAAATGCTGGGACTGTCTATGGACTGTAAGGAGAGTTATCAAAAGGGTAATATTCAAATAGGTACTGTTCCTGGTGCTGTAATTATGTATAGGGGAATATGTTATTTGAGGCCAGACATTGTTGCTATGGATAGGCTTATCAGGGATACTCTTTTTGGTTTTGAAAAATCTGAAGGAGAGCTTATAACAAAAGTTGAAACAGTCGATACTGATGCCAGCAAAGAGGACAGGCGTTGTCTAAGCTCTAAAGAGATAAACAGGATTATGGTCAATACTGATGAAACCGAGATCCCTTCTGTTAAGTTTGGTATAGGCTTGCAGATTGAAGTTTTAAACGGCTCAGGCAGCAGTGGCAAGGCTAAGGAGATAACCAGCTATTTGAGGAAATTGGGGTTAAAGGTTGTAAGGTTTGGCAATGCTGCCAGTTTTGACTATGAGAATACTTTAATAGTCGATTGGAAGGGTGAGGTTAATGAAGCCGTAAGGTTTGCTCAGATTCTTTCTCTTGATGCTTCCAGGATTATTTTATATGACAGGCCGGAGAAACCTCTGAACCTGACCCTGGTTATAGGTAAGGACTGGAAGGATATTAGTGTATTTGCCAGCAATGAATTAAGGAGCAGTATTTGAGCAGCATTGAAAAAATATTAGAAAAGGTTGTAAGTGAAAGCGATAGCAATAAGGCTTTCAATATCAGAGCTTATCTTGCAAAGGATAAAAGTTTAACTGATTATTATGTTTTAATGAGCGTGAATAATTATATTCATTCAAAAACTATACTGAAAGAGCTGTCAAAATTGATAAAGAAGTTTATTGCTGATGAAGAATCAATGGATTTTTATCAGGCATTACGTGTTTCCGGTAGTCCGGGAAGCGGTTGGGTAGTTATAGATTTGAATTCTATTATTGTGCATATTTTGGATAGTCAGGTTCGGGAATTTTATGAGTTGGATTCTTTGTTTGAGCAAAAGGGGATTGTCTATCATTATTAATTTATAAAATATTTGATTTTTTGAATCAAATATTTTATAAATTAACTATTACATATTGGGGCTATAGCTCAGTTGGGAGAGCGCTTGAATGGCATTCAAGAGGTCAGGGGTTCGACCCCCCTTAGCTCCACCAAAAAATCCCTTTAATTTTTCCAATATGAAGAAAATCGCTGCGGTCATATACGGCATAGTATAATGACCTGCGCGATTTCCTCCATCTTGAAAAAATTAAAGGGATTTTCCTTGTTCGGAGTATCAATTCTCACTATGGCTAGAGGTGGAGCGTCGCTTGATTTGAGCTTCGCTAAAATCTTGCTTGTAGAGGTGTTTTTTTGTTTAGGGGGGGGGGGCAGAGTATTAAATTAAAGTCCCCCCTCTTTTTTATCTAAAA
>JBHPDY010000008.1:0-24151 GCA_042577605.1 Candidatus Margulisiibacteriota bacterium | reverse complement strand
AATAAAAAGATGCTGGATATTATTAAAATATTTGAATATTTGATCAGCAGCATCTTGTCCAACAATTGGAGATTTAACAGAATTCTTTATCACCTCAGATACTTTTTCAGTTTTCTCAAAATAATTTGTAGCAACTTTAGAGTTTAATCTTGAAAATGATGAGAAAAATATTCTGCTGCCGCACCACTCTTCCAAATTCACTTTATTAAAGATTTTTTCAACTAATTCTATTCTTTGTGAGTCTTCAATATAGTCAAAAACACTTATTATATTTTCTATTTCATATTCTCTGACATAGTTAGTACTTAGATATTTCTTTTTAGAAATGAAGTTATCCAGCAATTTTAAAAATACGTCTTTTTTATGGGGATAGTCCATTTGAATTTCTTGCTTTATCTTTAGGTAAAGATCTGGATTTTCAGGTATTGCTTCCATAATTTCTTCTTTGAGAAATAGCTGTTCCGCGGAAGACATTCTTTCTACTTTATATGATAAAAGTGGATCTCTTAATACCTGCCTTATTGTATCCATAAAAAATGGGTAATATTTTATAGGATATCTTTCGCGGGAATCTATAAAGCGAGTGGGATCGACTTTAAGCTCTTTTTTTAACTTGATTATTTTATTAAATTCAGTTTTTTGTAGATTTGCTTTAATTCGAACTTGAACTAACTTAATATATGATAATTGATTATTATTAACTAACACGTTCTTCTCTTACTTATCACTACATTATCGGATAAAAACGATAAAAATTTCAGTATGTTATGAAACTGTACGATTCTTGCCAGCAAAATTATTCGGGTTCTTTGGATCAACAAGATGTGTTTTGATGCCGAAATTGGGAAGGATATTGCTGAGCATTGTATAGGGAATGTAGGAATTTTTATTTAATAATTTAAACTGGCCTTTGTCTTTTTTCAAGAGCCTTTTCTAATGATATTTCTATTAGTTCTTTTGTGGAATGCGTATTTTTTCTTTGTTCTGCCGTCATTTGATTAAAATGATTTGATTCTACGAACTTGTCAAGAAAACCCTTAAACAAACCTAAATTATGAGAGTGTTGACTGTCCAAACAAATCAGTTTAACGAATAGAAAGATTACAGATTCATTATGTTTATTTACGGTCGACTTAAATACAAAATTTATATAATGTTCCAGGTATGACTCTATTAAAGCCAAATTTTCAAAATCAGTTTTGCTTTCATTAAGTTCACTAAATAAAAGAGTGGAAAGCACTTTACCAACATAATCTGCTATAATATTTATTAATTCAGGCCCTGTGATGTTTGTTGCATTTTTCAAAATCCTATTGTTACAGCTCATTGCCACTAGGTTTGAGCAAAAAATATCTGAAGTAATTAATTGTAATGCCGCTTGATTCTTAATGCAGTAATTTTGAAAGACCGTACTAACTGATAAGTTGTTCATTATGCTTGCCAAAACTGGTATAGCGCTGAAAGGCCTAAGTGTGTTTTTGGCGGCTATAACTTGTTTTTCAACAAAAGAGTTGTATTTAATATAGAATTTTATAATTTCAAATAAACTATTTAAGTTATTATTAATATTTAAAAAGAAATTAGCGTCATCTTGTTCAAAATAGTAATGGCATTTTTGCATCATATTTGTAAAGATAGATACTTTGAAAAGAAAATGATACAAATCAATGAATTTCTGTCGCACATTATTAAAATGATTTAAATCAATAGGAAGTCCTGGTACCTCTGGTAAGTTAGAAAAAGAATGATGATCTAGTAGTAATTTCTTTAATGATTTGTGACGTGCAAAACAGCCATAAAATGATTTTATAAAATCAATTCTTTCCTTTATTTTATTGGGTAGGCAAATGGCGTCAAAATGACGTAACAGCTGATGATTGTTTTCTATTAGAGGCACTATCTTTTCAGGAAAGTGAGTTACCAGTACTTCTATTAATTTAAAACCACATTCTTTATTATTCATACTATTAGAAGCAACTAGCTTTAAAGTTTCGTCTATAATCGGGTAGTGTTTTATTTTCTTTGGTTGTTTATTGTCTGAACTGTTTGCTTCTTTCTCTTTCACAATATGTTCTGGGATGGGAATGAATTGTTTGTTTACTGGTTTAATGATTTTAGCAATTACCGCTATTGCAATTCTTTTTGTCTTATAACTAGATTGCAGCACCATTTTTTCCAGGTTTGGCATTAAATCAGTCATTTTACGTAATTTGTTTTTGGCAGCAGCATGAGGATGATTTGCAATTTGACCTAAAACAATTGCGCATAAACGTTGAATAAAAAGATCGCTAGACGCCAGGTTATATACTAAAGATTGTAAAAAACCAGGAATATTTGTTAGGTTTTTTTTGTTTGTACCTCGTTGGCTAAAAAGTTGTAGGAATTGGAGAGCCCATTTTTTTCCGAATGAAGATCCAGTATTTGCCACTTCAATAATCTGAGTTAATATATTCTTGTTTTTTTCTTCTGCAATATATCTCCCAAGTTCCTTATCTTTTAAATATTTTAAGTTATCTATTTTAAAAAAGTAGTATAAACAGTGGATAATTACTTCTTTTAGTTCTTGAGAAAAAAATGGTTTTTGGAATTCTGTTATTATTTTATTAAATACATTATTTCTGAGGTTTTTCTTTTTAAATGTGTCTTTTTTTGTAAGCCTGATTCGTTCTTTTAATAAACTAAAAACAACTATTTTTGCATTTCCAGAAGAATTTTCTATTATTCTAAATAACCGAATAGGCTTTAGGTTAATACGGATCATTAAAAATAAAATTTTATTTTGAGAAAACATATTATTAATGAGATCAAACTGATTATTATTTAATGCATCGTTAAAAACAGCAATATCTGCCTTACCCTTGGGTGATATATTCCTCTTATTAATGTTGCATATATATGCTTCATATTCAAACTTACAATAGTTTTTCTCGAGTAGTTCACACTGTAATCCCCAGTGAATTATATTACTAATCTCTTCGGTAGGGTTAGTGATATATTTAGTTTTATCATAAAAAGACAGATTGTTCATGTTTTCATCATATTCTTCATCTGACACTTTTTTTCCAGTAGCTTTATAAACCAAATATTGATCTATATGAGTTTGTCTATTGAATATGAAACCTTGACTAATGTATTCTTTTTCTTTTAATTCCTTAATAATGATTTCACGAGTATCATCATTTACAAACAAGCCATTAAAATAATCCTGAATAGATTTAAATATTTCTGTAGGTAGCTTTCTCATAAATTTAAAATAAATATGGAGGCTAGCATAATCTAAATCAATAGCAAATTCGTCATTGTAATTATTTGGAATTGAAGATTCTGTAAGCCCTATACCATAGAACATTAAGATTTCTTTTACTTTTTTGAAATAATGGGGAAATAAACCTTGATTATTCCTAGGCGTAATCTTTTGTGCAATATCGAACATCTTTTTTTGTTTTACATCCAATATAACTTTAGGTATATCAGAAAAGTTGTATTTATACTGATTACCATCACCAGCTTCAAATAGTATCATTCCTACAGCTTCGATTAATCCATTTGCACAAACGATAAGTTGTTTTTTAATACTAGCAATGAGATTTTGACATTTTTCTTTGTCTGATTTATTTAATAAAACTATAAAAAGTTCCAGGGTATCTCTAATACCAGTAGTAGAACTGGCATTAAATCCTAGTTGGCCGGATTTATTTTTTAAATTGTCAAAAAGTGAATTAAAGTTATCACGCAAATCTCTCTGCGTTGTATCAAAATCATTTTCATTGTTTCCAGTAGGGAATATTTGTTTTAATAGGCCTAAATAATTATTTCTTAGCTGTTCCACACTTAGAAACCAGTCATCTTGTTTGTCATTATCAAACCATGGCTGAAGGTCACCTGATAAAGCTTTTGCTAAATCTGTGGTGTTTTTATATGCACAAATAAATTTTAATAAACGACGTTTTAAAAAGGGGTTTTTAAATTGGAATAAGATGATTTCCATATTTGAAAAAACCTGTAGTTTTTTCTTGCTATCCAGAGGAGAGTTATATGTTATATCTTTAATAAATTTAGGCAGATATGGAATTGATTTAGTGATATCTGATGATTGATATTCTAAAAATAATTTAAATGCTCTTTCTTCTATATTTATATGAAAAGGATCAAAACATTTTTGTGAAAGTGTAAAGTCTCTTAAGGAAAAAATGCGTTCTTTTTGATTATTTGGAATATCGTATTTCTTACGAAATAACCTTTGAAACGTATCTTTTGGAGGTATGATTTTTGTAGGTATAGAAGTTAGTTTTCTTTTTTTTTGCTTATGTTCAAAAACAGTGTTTTCAGAAAAGCCTGAAAAATGATCTTCCGTTTCTTGGCTATCAAAATTCTGCTGTTTTCTTTTATGAGGTGGCTCTTGAGAAGGATCTGTTTGTCTACCCCAGATTGAAAAAAGATTTCCTGGATTAATAAGAAAAAAATCAGGGGGAATTTGAATGTCGTCAAGCAGATTAAAGCCTAAAAATTTTTTAAAAGATTTTATTGATTTAGTGATTGTCATTTCCGCCCTCTTGTGATTACTTAATTATTATTTGAATATCACAAATTATCGCTTTATTAAATAGTAATATCCTCTTTATTATCGGATAAAAAGTAAAAAAATTTCATTTTGGGCTAACACCTCAGAGACCTATGCGTAGGATACCGCAGAGCAATTTATCCTCTGGGATTTATCCTCCGTAAGTCTCTGAGGTATGCTACGCACCAGCCCCATTTAACATTTTAAATGTTTAAACCAACCCAAAAAAGGGAAAATAACAAGTATGAATTCTCATAGGATAAACAAATGACCAAAAACGTAATCCTGATAACAGGCATTCCTCAAGGAGAATACTTTGAGCTGGCAAAAAACCTGGAAGATAAATACGACCTGATCTATTACGAAGATATCAAAGACGCGCTTTCACTGTATGAAATGATATTTTCTAAAATTAACACCATTATATACTTCCCGGACAAAGTAAATATAGAAGAAAACAAAAAAATCATATCAAAATTCAAAGCCATAAATCCACTAGCCGAGATCATCATCATTACTCATGGCAAAGCTGTGGAAAAGGCGGTTGAGTGCATGAAAGCCGGGGCGGCAGATTATTTGATCAAGCCCTATTCAAAAGCCATCCTGCTTTCCAAGCTAAACTTAGCTGCCGAAACAGAAAATGCCTATACCAGGTTAAAACAAGTTATGGGCAAACAATTAACCAACCAGAACATTGTCGGCCGCAAAATGAAAGATATCATTGATAACCTGATTTCCAAAATAATCAAGGGTGAAATCATATCAGGAAAGGAAATTAAAAAAACCTTAGATATACAGTTGCCTGCCAAAGTCCTAAAGGAAATAATTAAAAAGCCAAAGGTATTGATTGTGGAAGACGACAAACATTTTGGGCCTTTCCTAAAAAAGATAGTTGGCTTTGATTTTGCTGTTGATTTAGCAGAAGACGGCGCCACAGCAATGAACTTATTAAAGAAAAACAACAACTATGATGTAATAATCCTGGACATTTTCCTGCCGGATATTTCAGGAGAAAAACTATTACCAAAGTTAAAGGAAATATCCTCAAATTTTGAAGTAATAGTACTAACCGCTTATAAAATAGTAGATATTGCGGTAGACACGCTCCAGCATGGGGCTTTGGATTATGTGAATAAACCCGTAGATGAGGAAGAACTGCTTGCAAAAATCCGGAAAGCAGTAAGAAGCCGGCTGCTAAAACTAATACTCCCCAACTTATCCGAAGAAATCATCTCAGAGACCCTTCCTAAAGAAAAGAGAATAAAGGTATTGGAAGACCTCTATTTAAAAAAGAAAAAAGCCAACAAGCCTTTTTGCATGGGAGATATATATCTATTCTTTCCAGGCCTTAAAGATTCAATGATCGCAGAAGACAAAGTAATTTCCAGGAAAACCTTAGACGATGGTTTGCTGCTATATATAGAAAAAATAGAAAACAAAATAGCTAAGCCACGGAAGAAGGTAAATAAATAAAAAAAGCAGATCCCTTCCCAACTTCTGATTCAACATTAATAATCCCTTCATGAGCTTCAATAATTTTTAAAACTATAGCCAATCCTAGTCCTGCATTTTGGTATTTAGTGGAGTAAAAAGGATTAAATATTTCTTTTATGGTCTCTTCTGTCATACCTTTGCCATTATCCTGAATTTTAATTAAGGCACAGTCTTTACGGATCCCGTCTTTATTCAAGAAGCTGCTATCTTCGACCAAAATATTTATTTCACCTTTATCATCCATAGCTTGAAAAGCATTTAGGATAATATTCAAAAAAACGTGGTTGATACTGCCAGGATCACAAAATATATTTTTTTCAAACCTATGATCAATATTAATTTTGATATGCTTTTTATCTCTTTCCAGCTCTAAGAGGGTCAGCACTTCATCCAGTATAGTTTTTGTTGAATAGTATTCTTTTTCCTTACTTACGGCGCTGCCATACTTGAGCATAGATTCGGTCAGGTTAATGAGCCTATCAACAACTTCACGGGCGGTATTGGCATAACTGACAACTTCAGAGGTATTCTGAGGATCTTTCTGTACTATAAAAGCGCCGGCTTTCAAGGCGCCAAGAGGATTTCTGATCTCATGGGCGATACCCTTTGTAAGAGTGGCAAAGGCTGCTTGTTGGGCGTATTGTTCGGCGATGTCTAGGGTTTTTTGGTATTCGGTTTTTATTTTTTCGTAGGGTTTGATCCGGTCGAAAACAATGGATAATTGGCTCTCAAAAGTAGAAAACAGAGTAAGGTCCTTTTCATCAAACTTTCTTCCCGAATCCTTTTTTCCTAAGATAATCATTCCAGCCAGTTCTTTGCCTGAATAAAGGGGTAAATATATGATGCCTTTAAGGTAGTCATTTCTATTAATGTCATCTTTTATAATATTATTAAAATCATTAAACTTTTTAAATTCACGATGTTGCCTAAAATAGTAAATCAAAGGATTATCTGGAAAAATCTCATGAGTTTCATCTCCTTTTTTAATTAAGTAGTTAATAGTTTCATTGTTTTTGATGATTGGTTCGACAGTTGTAACTTTAGACATTTCAATTTCAGATAAACAGGTACGCACTACATCAAAGGCATTTTTATATGAATAAACCGGTTCAAGGCGTGCGGAAAACTGTTGTACAGTTTTATCGAAGTTGTACCAGCCTTTGATGAAGGCTTTTTCGGCGGAGGTTTGTAAGAAAATACTCAGTTTTTCAAAAGACAATCCGGCAACAAGGCCTATACACAAAGAAATGACAATCATGTCAATATCCATACGCTGACCCGTTAACCAAAAATAAAAATAAAAAATATAAAAACAAGTTATTCCCCAAACTAATGTTGTCACTAAAAAAGAACCAAAACGAGAAAGTGTGGCTTTTAGATTAAACAACTGAAATTTTAAGATGGAGAAGCCTATGGCAAAATGAAGTAAAAATATGAAATGAAAACCATGCGGTTCTATCTTTACACCCCACGCAGGTAGGAATGTAGTCCAAGCCCCTGTAAGACCAATAAGCAGGCTAATAAAAACCCATTTTATTTGCTGTTTGCGTATGCCTGTGGCTTTAAAATAATGGAACAATGAAATAACTAAAGAACCATGGGTAAACAGCAGGTAGGGTATTAGATAGATCCAGAATTGCTTTCCAACAACTGTCCAGTTTGTAATAATTCCAACAGGCTCAACACCTTTTACAATAGTACCAAATAAAGCGAAATAAGAGCCAATCACGGCGATTAATATAGGAATAAAATGCCAGGGTTTTGTAAATACATTTTTAAAAATTACTTCATGTGTGAAAAGATACATAAAAGCTGCAATAAAAAAACAAAAAACATGAAAGATTCGAACTTGAAGTAGTGCTTCTACTGGATCTGGGTTATATAAAGATAAAGCAAAAAATGTGGCATATAAGCATAATGATAAAGAGAAGAAAAAATACGTGATATTTTGTTTTTGTTTGCTATTTGCAAATAAAACAAAAACACCGATTAATAAAGAAATAATGGAGTTTGTATAAGCTGTGAATGTAAAAACAGATGCTATTCCCATATTGTTATTTTTTTAGCAAATAGTTTGCAAAATCCTTTTGTAAAATTTGAACCATTTACTAATATGCCCTGATCCGCAGATTTTAAACATTTAAAATCAATTAAGTCATCGGCAAAATAAATTATTTCTGAACCAATATTTTGCTCTTTTAATTTTTTCACTATCTTATGTTTATTAATTATGTTTAAGTTCTTTTGAGAAAAATAGTCAGTTATTTCAATAGAATGATCCCCATCAAAACCCAGTTTTTGCGAGAGTTTTTGAGCAATTGTTTTTGGGCAATGACTTAAAATATATACTTTGTCATTTGGATTTCTAAGTTTATCTATTCTTTTTCCAATAGTATTACGATAGGACTCCATTACCATATCAACAATTAAATCTGTTTCTTTATCTATTGTATTATTAGGGACTTTAGAAAAAAGGGTCATTATCCATTTGCGTTGAAATTCTATTATTCCTGGGATAAACCAGCAAAACTTCAGTAAAAAAATCATAATTCTAGCTGTGATTTGATATTTTAGTTTGTTTCGATTTTTCTCATTAAGAAAAAGTCTAAAATAAAGAATTTTAGTAGGCTGAAAAGTAGCCATAGTATTATCAACATCCAATAGGAGTATTTTCATCAAGCCCCTAATCTATTTAATAATTTCTCAGGCATAACCGACCAAGAAGAATTGAATTCACAAACAATACTATTATACTGATGTACCAGGCCTAATCCTGTGAAACTTCTGGCAATATTGTTTTTTATTTTTTTCTTTATAATTATAAAATCTATAAAAGAATCAGAATCTAAATGTACGTAACTTTTAAACATAGTATGCATATCGTGAAGCACAAATCGATAATCAAATGGAACATTAAAATATAAATGGCTTATAGCTGTTCCGAATTGTCTGAAACATTCAATTAAAAGCATGCCAGGGGCATGGTCATATTTATGATCAAAAAAGAAAGGATTGTCCAAGGGCATAATAATTTTCGCTCTAAAAACATGGCCTTCATCTAAAACTATAGGATGTGATAAAACAATATTAATAGGATTCTGTTTATGGACGAACTCTTTAGCAATTTTTTTGTTGTCTATGCTATATAAATCAACCGGATAATCCAAAACACTATAAGCCTTTTTCTCTTTTACTTCTGCCGGCTTTGTTTCTTTTGAAACTTTAAAAGCAACATCCTCAGCATGCAGCTCTTTAGCTTTTTTATCCCCAGAAACCAATGCACTGCCATCCCGTACCCCAAGAACATTAATATTTTGTCTTATTTTTTCTTTATCAGACAATTTAAGTTCCTTTTAATTTATTTTAATTTCTAAAGAGAATTCTCGAACAAGTTGAACTATATTGACCAGCTGGCTGATAGAGGTTTCTGTTGGTTATGAATGTAAAATTATATCAGAAAATTAATTTGGCAGGTAGCTTTTATAACTAAGGTCTCAGAGACCCGTGCGTAAGAAACCTCAGAGGAACTTCATGCCAGTAAAGGTTTTCCAAAAGTAGCGATCTCTCCTTTAATTAAAAATAAATATGTAATAATATAGGCAAACAAAAGTGGCAAATTTTTTTTGGATAAAAAAAGCATGTGAAAGCAGCCCAATTATTTTTAACATTTTTGCTGTTATTAATCCCTCTACAAGCTTCTACAATACAAAACAATCCCAAACCATCTGCCCCCCACCTAAAACTAGAAAGCGCGGAACGCAGCAATTACCCTGCCAGATGGAAAACAGGAACAATAATCCTCAAACAAATCCCGGAACCAAAACATGGCAAATATGCAATGTCCTGGGAACAAAACATCACAAATCCTAACCAGGGATATTCCAATACCTTAATTTCTTATGACCTAACAAAAAACAAGCATAAGCTAGATTTCACACCCTACAAACAATTAAGCTGTTATCTAAAAACAGGTTCCCAACAGCCAATATACTCCAGGTTCATATTAAAAGAAGCAAGCGGCGAATCCTGGGCACAAAAAACCACTGCCTTAATAACAAATGAATATACACCACACTGTCTGGAAATTTCACCGGACAACTTGGAACTAGCAGCCCAGAGCGGTAACACAAACAGAAAACTTGACCTTGATAATATCTCTGAAATACAGCTTTGTTTCAGTTCTGAAAAAGAAATCCCGTCAGCCAGGATATACCTTGACGAGCTGATGCTATACTCCAAAAATAAATACCGCAGTCCCAAACCAGCAACAATAAAAACAAAAGGAACAATAACAGCAAAAAGAGCTTCCCAAAAAATAATCCTTTTAGCACAGGATACAACCTCCCCAAATATCACCGAAGTAAAGCTCAATGGAAAAGAAATCTATAGAGAAGATTATGCACCAAATAATCCTTTGATCCAAGCCAAGGTCAAAGATTCCGAAAGCGGGCTGGCAACCTGGAATATTAGTATCATTAATACAGAAGACGGTAGCTCAGTCCAAGAACAGCAGAGCCATGGCAATTCACTGGTAAATACACACCTGGACATTTCGTTCCAGGTAACAGCAGCGTTAGCAGACGGGCAATACCAGGTAAAAATCCAAGCTTTGGACACAAGTGCAAATATCCAAACATATCTAAGCCCTATTTTTACTGTACAAGCAGATTTTGAGCTCAAAGACCTGCTCTGTTTTCCAAATCCGTTTAATCCCCATAAAGAAAGCTTAAAAATCGAATACCAGCTAACCAAAGAAACAGATGTAAAGATATGCATCTATTCCATCAGCGGTGAAAGGTTATGGCAAAAACAAATCCGCGAAGGAGAGCCAGGCACTACACCGGGGTACAACGTAATTGAATGGAACGGCATAAATGATCATGGAGAAGTAGTTGCAAACGGCCCATACATAGCATACGTAATAGCTAAACAAGGCTCAGAAACCAAGTTTAGTAAAACAAAAATATTGGTATTGAAATGAGAAAAATAGCACTTTTATTAATAATGATGCTTGTATGCGTCAGTACACAAGCATCAGACAACGCCGGCGCGTTTATCGAAAAAGGCCTAAGCCCCAGAGGCTCTGCCATGGGCATGAGCTATGTCTGCCTGGCTTCAGCTAGTGACGCAGTATACTGGAACCCCGCAGGACTTACCAATTCAGAATCCAACTTTGAAATAAAGGGCATGGGCACAAATGCATATGAAACCCAATATAGTTCCCTACAGGCTTCAACTGGTTTTTTAGGGCTGGATTGGGGTTTTGCGTATATCGGTGCAAATGTAGAAGGCATCGACGAAACAGTAGAAAACCAGTCCACATCCAGAGGTCAAAGGACAGGTAATTCTTTATCATATAATGCGTCAGCCTATTACATTTCAACAGCAAAAGAGGTTCTGGAAGGTTTATCTGTAGGGATCACCGGAAAACTAATAAAAGAACAGGCAGCTCAATACCAGGCACAGGGTATAGGTATGGATGTAGGAACTCTTTACCAACCTTTGGACTGGATATCATTTGGTTTTAATTTGCAGAACATAGTCTCTCCCAGAATGGAATGGAACACACCCTCAAAAAGCGTGGATACAGTACCTTTAAATATAAAGACAGGAGTTCTATTCCGCTTGTTAGATGATAACCTTCTGGCTGGTATTGATCTTAATATCCGTAGGAAACGAGATACAAAACTAAATTTCGGGCTTGAGTACTGGCTGATCCCTAACTTTGCTTTACGGGGCGGGCTTTGCCAGGAGGGTTTGAGCTTGGGCACAGGATTGAATCTGGGCGGATTTATGCTGGATTTTTCCTGGATCAAGCCCGAGCTGGAACAGATGGCAGAAATCTACCGGGTTTCTGTGGGATATAGGTTCAGGAACGCGGCATTAAATAAATAAACAGGACAGTTCTGGCTGCTTAAATGCAAGCGCACAGGGCTGTAGAAGGAGAAAAAAGGATGAAAAAGAAAAACATATTGATATTACTAGGGCTGATAATTCTATTTTTGTGTTCGGGCCAGCTTTCAGCATATGAAATTGTGCTTGAGGAAGATGAGAGTATCCATTGCGGGACAACCCAAGCTCAGGGCGTGATAGACCTGGGCAATCCTACCGGTGGCCGTTCAATAGTATGGGGCGGTTCTACAGGATTGGGCCACTACACAACTATTGGTTCGATGTATTCTTCTGCTGCTTTGGTATTGGGAAAAGGAATTAAATTAAGTCAAACAGACAGGAAAATGTTGTATTCAACAGGTTTGAGTATAAGTAAGGCAGGCATCCATATCTCAGACGATATATCCTTCTTTCTTAAAGATAGAGCAGAGGATAGCGTAGGGGATGAATTTGATTGGCAGGCAAATACCAAATTGTTTATAAAACGGGACGGCAAAATAGGCATCGGCACAAATGATCCCAGCCATAAGCTGACTGTAAACGGCGAGGTGTATTTTTATGATCTTGCAAGCAGTATTTCTGCTGATCTGGAAAGCAAGGCTATGAACAAGTTTTGTTTTAAATTAAATTCGGAAAACGCTTATGGATATGTGCGGGGGAATGATGTCCAGGTAATACTTCCTGCCAGTAAACAAGTTGGCACAGCATCAGCGCCCAGGTATATCCAAACATATTATGCAGATAATATAGTGCATGGGAATTTGTACGGGAATAGTTACGGCCTTTTTGGCGGAAGCTATGCGCATAAGGGAGGCACAATTCACGGAGATTCTGTTTCTGTGTATGGCCAGGGTGCCATAAATGTAGATGGGCATGTAAAAGGCAATCTTATTGGAGTTTATGGGAATGTTTACAAATCCGGCGGGACTGTAGAGGGTAAACGCTGGGCTGGGTATTTTAATGGAAATACGTATGTAAATGATAACCTGGGCATTGGTATTGTTTCTCCACAAGAAAAGCTTGAGGTTAACGGTAATATCGTTACCGGAATAAATTCTCATATTTATATGAGAAATAGCTCAAACGAGAAAAGAAGTGTCCTATCCCTATCAGGCTGTGATAATGGCGTGCGCTTAAGCAGCCCGGATTATAATTTATTTATCAATGGTGACAGCAATACAAAAACAGAAATAAATTATGGTGGTACAGGGATAGTAACGTTTTTCAGAAATAAAGTAATAATAAATCCTTCCGGCGATTTAACTGCGGCCGGAAGAATTGAGGCTGATGAAGTAATTTTAGCTTCTCTCTCCAATGCCTGGGCTGACTATGTCTTCGAACCGGATTACAAACTAATGGCTATTAATAAACTGGAAGAATTTGTTAATTCAGAAAAACACCTGCCTGGCATGCCTTCTGAAAAAGAAATAAAGGAAGAGAATATCGGATTGGGTAAGATGCAGGGCAAGCTTTTGGAAAAAATTGAAGAGTTATCCCTATATATTATTCAACTTAAAAAAGAGAACAATGAAATAAAAAAACGTGTCAGAAAACTGGAACAGAAATTAGGCTCCTAAAATGAACCAGCATTCAAAAATAATTCTATTAACCGGCTTATTCATAATAACTATCCTCTGTTGTTCTCAAAGAACATATAGCGAAGAGACTAGTCAAAATAGTACAAACCAAAAGATTTCTTTTAGCATTACTCCATCGCTGCCCGAACTACCCGAGCCTCCGGTCGAAATACCGGACATGTACGGCTTTCAGGAAAAAGCTTTTTCATATAGTGATATTAACCTTACTCAAGGTAGCTTGACTTTCTCAGAAGTTGATTTGAAGCTTCCCGGGAAAAACGGGATGGATTTGGTTATTTCACGCCAGTACAATAGCCAGCAATACAGGTCTGAGCCAAATGCTAATCCGATTGACAACCACCGCTGGTCAAATTGGTGTTCTTCGGGATGGAGTTTTAATCTTGGAGCTAGGGCTTTTGCTATGCAATCTATAGCAACCTTTGAAACAGTGCCGACTGAAGGAGGCATTCAAGATGCCGTAGTAGAGAATAAAGTTGTCATTCAACAGAACGGCGCTTTAGAAGCATATGAAATTTACGATGAGCAGAATAATTGCTATCGTTCTACAATACCAGGAAATTTTAATAAGGTGAAAGTTATAAAAGAGCCAGCTACATTTTTTGTTAGCTCTCCTCAACAAGTTAAAGAGATAGTATTAGAGACAGCAACAGGGCTTCAAATTGTTTTTAATAAACGGTTTTATTTAGAATATCACTATGTCCACCGCGATCTTATGAATGATCCGGATTTAATGCAACCAGATGATCTAGAAGTGTCAGGTTTTTATTTAACTGAGATCAGAAATCTGAATGGTACTAAAATAACATTTGAATATGAAGAAATATCACCGGGTCAGGTATCAATTCCTAAAAATCAGATTGGAGATACTCTGTCTAGTGAATATTATAAAAATTTCCTTACTGTTTTTACTGTTGAAATAATAGAACAAACAGCTTGGATGATTCAATATAGACCAAAAAAAATCATAGATTCTTTCCAGAGAGAAATAAATATTAACTATATTGTGCCGAATAACCAACCGGCAGAAACGGGCACTTATCTTATCAGCTCTATCCAATACACAAACATAAGCTCTGGACAAAACCAAATTGCATATTCATATGATAGCAACTATAATCTAGTCTCTGTTCAAGTAGATGATTTACCTGAAAAAACGTATTCCTATTTCTACTACCAACCAGAATACATGCGATGTACACGTAGACACCAGCAGAAGGACTACCAGGATGTTTTTGATAGGGCGTATTTCCCCGAAGATCATGATCCAAACCATAATATCCGGGATATCCAAAACTATCCTTATGATCAAATGTACGGTTATGTCATAAATACCCGTAAATCTCCGCTAGGAGCAGTGATCACTTATTCGTACAAAGACCAGTTAACAGCGCATTATTGGGATTTTAGTAGGCGTCCTGTTGACGGAAATATTTATTACTATGGAGCCATTATAAAATATGCTTCTTTTCCTATAGTAATAAAAAGAGAAGTTACAGAATCACCTGAAAAACCAGTTTTAACATATGATTTTGAATACACATACAATATTAATCCCTATTCAAACGAAAAACGCTACAGAAAATCAGAATACAATCCATCTTATTTGAATAACCCAAACGCCAAACTATATTACTTCTCATCCGTAACAGTAATAAATCCCTTAAACCTAGAAAGCGAAACCTATGAATTTCAAAATGCCCTGCTTACAAAACATACCAAGGGAATATTTGAATCAACCACAGAATGGAACTATGACAACAACACCAGAACAAAAACAACCAGCAAAAAAGTAGACATAGTCCAAACAACAACTGAATTCAACAACTATGATGAATACCTGCATCCAACCTCCATAGTTACCAAAAAGGATGACCAGGTTATCCTAACAAAAGAAGCCAGCTACTATACAGACACCGCATATTTGGAAAAGAACCTAGTCCATTTATTAAAAAGCCAAAAGCTAATAGCAGACGATAAAATCAGATCCAGCTTTTTTACATATACAGACCTAGGCCAACCAAAAGAAGTCTATAGAGGAGAAAATACATCAGGTACATTATTAAAAACCTTTACCTTTGACGATCAAGGCCGGATATCCACCCAAAGGACCAGAAAAGCAGATAATAATTTTTTAGAGGTAAATTTTACATACAATCAAGACTCTACATATGATATAACCAAAACTCTAAATACAGCCAATCCCAAAGCCCAAAAATCAATCCACGAACTAAACACAGGCAAACTAATAAAGAGCATAGGTATCAATAACCAAGAAACCAATTATGAATATGATAATTATGGCAGGATAACCGGGGTAATCTATCCTGACCAAAGCCAGGACACGTTTTCCTATTCTGCAGACCTAAAAACCAAGACTATAAATTCAAGTGGTAAAACCATTTCTACCACAATCGACAATTTAGGTAGGAAAATATTAATGGATTTTCCCGAAGGCGAAGAAGATGTTAAATACGAGTATTATTATGGTAAGGCCATAGATAAAGTATATAAACTCCAAAATAACACCTGGGTAAAAAAAACAGAATTCGGCTATGATCCTTATTTAAGAAAAAACAGAAGTTTTTCACCGGATTGGGGAGAGACGACCTATTACTACGATCCAGTTATTAACGTCATCAGAGTTACGGACCCTCAAAACCGAAAGTTAATAAAGCATAAAGATAAGTTAGGTAGATTAATATCCGAAACATTTGATCCTGATGATTCAGTAACTAACTTTACTTATGACAATTTCAATAACATCTTACAAACAACAGGCCCAAGCGGACTATCATACAGGGCAGATTATGATATTTATGGCAAAACCATAAAGACTTATCATACTCACAGCGCAGATACTCCTGTTAGTTCTATAAAAGTGCAGTCAGAGACTGAGTATTATGATAATAACCTAGTTAAAGCCGTAATAGTCAAAGACGAGGCAGGCAATGTCTATAGGACATATAGCTATACATATGAAGAAGAAAACCGTTTGATCGCATTAAACCTAAATAATGAAACAGCAGAAACCTTAGTCTATGACGAGTCAGGCCACACCTACAGCCAAGGTAGGCTAACCACAGCCCAAAACGATTGTGTAAAGACAGAATATGATTATGACAATATGGGTCGCACAACAAAGGAGACCACAACTATCCTACCATTAAACCTAAGCTATGAAATCCAGACCAATTATGACAATAACAGTAATGTAAACCAAATAATCTATAATGACGGCAAAAGCATAGACTACAGTTATGAAGCAGGTACGCAAAGGCTGATAGATATAGATTATGACAGCAGGGACATAGCTAGTTATACATATAACAGTAATGGGACAATAAAAGAGTTAGCGTTAGGCAATGGAACAACAATATATTACACCTACACCAAAGAAGTATTGCTTACAAATATCACAGTAAAAGACACAAACAATGCCACAATCTATTTTCAGAGCTATAATCATGATATGAGCGGTAACATAACAAGCACCCAACACACAAACTATCTACATTTTTCCGGCGGAGACCAAACCAGAGAATACAACTACAACCAAAAAGACGAACTAACCGAAGTAGTAATCAACAGCAATGCCACCTATTCCCACGCCTATGATTCAAACGGCAACCACCTAAAACTGGAAACTCCAAACCAAAAGAACTTAGATTTCAATAATATGGTAATAGACAATGATTCAGACAAGCTGACAAAAAAGATATATACCAACAACCGAGAAGTAATCTTCAACTATGATCCCGAAGGAAACATGGTCCAAAAGAAAAGAACACAAGATACTGTAACAGTAGAAGATATTCAATACACCTACAACTACCACAACCAGCTTGAGACAATAAAGAAAGACAGTCAGACAATAGCAACCTATTATTACAACCATAAAGGAGAAAGGGTATATAACACCACTAACACCAGTGATTACCAAGCGGAAAAATATTATTACTGGGACTTCGGAGGCCGAATAATAGGCGAGGGCCAAACAGATTTTACGGAAAATCACGAGCGTAATGGTCAAAAAGAACATATTGTCCGCTACATCTATTCCGGCAATGAAAAAATAGCCATGTCCAGGCCGGATTGGCAGGGGAATGAGGATTTATTCTATTTCATAAACAATGCCCAAGGTACGCCTATGCTTATTATAGACCAAGCAGGGGCGATTGTTTTTAAGAATAATATGGATGAATGGGGGAATCTTGGGAAGTTTTTTGTTGGATCTAAGAATGAGGTTAATTATACGGGGAAGAAGTTGGATTGGGGGACTGGTTTGTATTATTTTAATCAGAGATATTATGATCCTGAGATTGGGAGGTTTTTGACGCCGGATCCTGCTGGGCAGAGTTTGAATGCTTATGTTTATTGTGGGAATAATCCGCTTTATTATGTTGATCCTGATGGCGAAGCCTGGTGGATAATAGGTGCTGTAATTGGAGCCGTCGCAGGAGCTTGGTGTAAGGCTTTAACAAAATCCTCTACATGGTTGGATATGGCATTAGGTAAATTAAATATTTTATACAATATAGAGAAATCCAGTCACATTTCTGAAGAATAAAAATCACCTATGGCTTCAACTGTTCCAGGCGATAGTTGATATTTAATAATTTGCTTCCCAGCGATATCCACGATACTAATGGTGACAGTGTTTGCATTCGAAATAGTTTCTATTATGTTCTTAGCTACCTTTACCTGTAATTCTTCTTTATAAATATACAACGCAGATTCTCTTGCCATGGAAACTGGTTCGTCAGATATATTAGAAACGTAACCTATTTTACGGTATGCGCCAATGGGATGATGCCTATAGCCCTTAATTCTAATACCCACATTCTGATCAGATTTATTTAATAGCCCCTCTTTTTGCTTATAATCAACTATATCGTCCAATAGAATGGACTTGTCATCAATTATTAAGAATATTTTCCTATCATCTAACCTCAAATACTTCTTTGACTTATATTCAAGTAAAATCATATACTCAATTTGTGATCTGTTTTGAGTGAATGCTTTTATTATATTAAATCTTGCCTCAAACACATGTTTGTCCAGGATATCCTTGGCATATCCTTTTAAGATTCTGCCTCTAAGCTTCATTTCAGCATTACGGTAGTCTTCAACAATTATTTGATTAGCGTAACATCCAAATAAGAGAAAAAAAACGAAAAGTATAATTATTTTGGTTCTAGTATTGTTTGATTTCATAGCATTCGTCTAATAAATTTGTTTTCCTATACTTACTATACAAAATTTAAGACATTAATTACAAGCTAAGTACGGATATGACCTTTGGGCAAATATTTTAGCTGTATTTTGAATAATTTGTTGATATTGATAATAAGTTCTTTAAAATAATTAAATATTCTTTAAAACTATTTTTAGTATAATCAGCTCTAGCTAAAGTGCTTTCAAGACTATTTCCTCCTTTCCAGACAATCGCTTTCTTAATAAAATGCTCAAGTTCCCGGATATTACCTGACCAATAACCGAAATTTCCCTAACGGTGGATTTGGATTGGTCAGGTGTCTTGCTCTTTCGCTATCGCTGTAGAGGGCAAAAAAGAAAAGACCGCTCACAGGTTCGCTTATGGAAAAGATGCAAAATAACAATTTATTAATACAGAGAAAATATGCGCTAATGAATGATTTTTATAGGAAGGATTATAGTTTCGTTAGCATTCACAATTATGTCATTAAATCCCGTAATTCTATTGGCTGATAAATCATAGGAAACAGTCATTGATGCTGTATAATGATCAGAAAAGTACTCTGTGGTTTCAAATTCAGGGCCACAAACATATCTGCAATCCTCGCTATCCCAATAGCCATTAGCATAGGCTGGCACTTTAATATCTGCTGAGAATTCAATATAAAAACCAAGATATAATTCAAAGTTCTCATCTGAAATATCAACTATGTCATATTCATCTAGTTTTATATCGGCTACTTCTATGCTAGTTATTTCAGCATCATAATGACCTTGATATGCGAAATCCAAGCAAGAAAACTCCCCTCCGATTTTTTCTAATATTTTGTCTTCTTCTTTTTTAATAAGGTTAGATATTTTGCTATAAGGATATTCATCTGATTGGTTATAAATGTCTAAAAGAGCGCTTAATGAATTTAAGTGGATAAAATTGTTATTGGAAGTAAATCCTTTAAAATCCTGATCTCCTGAGATTACATAAACTTTAGACTTGGTATTTATTGCCCATAAACTTAGTGCTAATAATGAAATAGCATCAGGGAATTCATGCTTTTTTTTATTATTGAAAGGAGACTCATTATTGAAATATTTGCTCAATAGAACAGAACAATCAACAGTATTTGCTTCAATTATTTTTG
Source organism: Candidatus Margulisiibacteriota bacterium (assembly GCA_042577605.1). Classification (GTDB taxonomy): domain Bacteria; phylum Margulisbacteria; class Marinamargulisbacteria; order JBHPDY01; family JBHPDY01; genus JBHPDY01. Next base: position 4,253 of record JBHPDY010000008.1, on the reverse strand, counting down.
CGTTAGTTTCTTTAATAAAGTCCTCCCAAATGCTGAGCCCAATTTTAAAGAGATTTTCTTGTTTTGTTTTCTCGTGAAAGAGACCTATTTCAGGTATTCTGGCCTCTAGGAAATGAGTGTTTGTATAAATATCTTTTATTGGTTTTTTTTGCGCTTTAAGAGTTTCGGCTATCTTTTTTTTTGCTTCATTAACAACAACATCAGTAAGGATAAGATTAAAATGTTTCTTCTTTAAAGCTTCTTTTAACTGCTGGAATATTCTATTATTAAAATCAAATTTATTATGTGAAAAAATTTCGGTATCTATAAATATATTTTTTGTTTCTAACATGAGAAATAGAATATCTTATGTCATTTTCTTTGTCATCTTTACATTGATTAAGCAGTTTATTATTTTCTATCTCTAAGCAGTGAATTGAGAAATGCGGTTTTTCTTTGTTAAAACTATTCCCAGCCATAACCTTCAACTTATCCAACTTATTCTCCATCCTATCCCCAGAATCCTGCATCCGATCCTTTTTATATTCAAATTACTAAAGTTATTGGCCTTGCAATTTGCTTTATCACAGTGACATATTCTCTTTTCTTTTACAAAAAACAAATCAATAAATACCGTCGTTGATTGAAAGTGAAAAAAACGCGATAAAATAGTAACAGGAAAAGAGATGGCAAGCCTCCACAGTCATCCTTGTACATTAAAATACCTTGATAAATAACAGCTTCCTAGAGTCAAGGCCTCCTGGAACAAAGAAGATAAAGTGCTGGGGCGTGAGGATCTTTGATGCTTCGCCGTATATTCTTCATAGCTAAAAAAAACACTATATAATTCATAGCACAGCTTATTAAGCTACGTAGAAGATCAGACAGATTATCAAAGATCCTCACGCCCCATCATATAATCAAACTAAAATCATAGAAACATAATTAAAATAATCCCAATCTTCACAATGCACAGAGGGTCTCAGGATGACGAGTGGGATACAAGCAAGGGATTCTAAGTTAAGACTATCTGTGTCCATAGTAATTTAACTAGCCATCATTCCCATTAAAACCAACCTGCCAATCATCTGCGAAATCCGAGCCATCTGCGTCCATCTGCGATTCAGACAATTAACGCATAAAAGCCAAACAATCACATCAATCCTTAAAAACAACTCCAAAAAATAAAATCTATAAAAATAAATGAAATTAATTCCAATATTGTACGATAACTATACAGAGAGCTATAAATAGCAATAATATAAACTAAAAAGAGGGGATGGAAAGCAGGCTAAAAAAATACACATTATTAATAAACAAAATCCAAAAACAATCAAGGGGGATTAAAATGAAAAAACAAATTATATTGCAATTATTATTAATCTTTTTCGTGACAAATCTGAGTTACGGCCATATCCAGGCTCCGGCAGGTAAATTTGGGATGGCCGGAAGTGTAGGTATAGATAAAAATGATTTCAAGTCTTTTCAGCTGCAAACAAGCTACGGCTTAACAGATTTCCTGGAAATTGATCTAGCCATAGGACAGACTGAATATGAATGCACTACACGTGTAAGTTATTATAAATGGAAAAATGAAAGGTCTTTTCGTTATTTTTATGGAGGGGCAATCATTAGCAAAATCGATTTGAACCTTCTTGCTTTGAGATTGGGGGGGTAATATCTGGCATGCAAAGAGCTCAAACAAGAAATGAATTTCTGCTGGAGCTTTTCCTGAAAGCGAATAGTAAATTAATGCCTTTTATAAGCTTGCAAGCTAGTGATCTGGCTAAAACAGATAGAGGAAGTTTTACCTTTGGAATTCTTTGCAATACTAGAAAAAATATTGATATCATCATATCCAATACTACTATAAAAGATAATTTTTCTTTTAACGCGATGGTTGGATATTATTTTATGTAAAAGCGCCTAGGTTAAGCCAGGGGGTTTAGATGCCGGACATTTCTTAAGGTGTCAGCATCTTTTGTAATAACGTAAAATAATAAAAAAACAATAATAAAATTGACGAAGCATATTTTTCTCACTATAATAGAGAAAATATTGGTCAGAGATGATGTTGAGAGTTTATTGAAAAGAATAATGTAAGAGCAATAAAGTATTAGACGATTTGAGCTGACGAATTCTACATCAGGGGTGGGGGATGCGTTGATTCCCAGAGTATTAAAATGATTTTTTGGAGGTAAATAATGTTTGAAAAAAGATATATGATTTTTGCATTAATAATACTAGTATTTTTGTCATTTAATAATGTTTATGCAAAGGACCCGGTTGTTTTTTCCAATAAAACAAAGGCAGAGGATGTCATACAAATTAATGGATTGGTGTCCAAATATTTTAGAGAGAAAAGAATTGAGGAATCTTTATGGGGTATTGCAATGAATCTTAGTTTATCAGTCGAAGCGAAGCAGGAATTTAGAACGCAGGGCTTTGCAGGAGCTTTTATAAGTCTGAATTCAGTCCTCATAGATATGTCAGCATTATTGCCCTCAGAAGTTATTGCAATGAAATATAATGGTTTTAAAACAGGCGCTGATGAAGGATCTCTGGAAATGGATTCTTCTTTTAATAAGATAGCGTTTTTGGAAACTACAGGAATAGTAGACCAGCAGAATAAAATAAATATTGCCGCCTCTTTATACACTTTAGGCGGGACAACTTTATTAGCAGGTTTTGGGTTGCAGAAGGATAACCAACCGCTGGCATATATTACTAGTGGTTTGCTGTTAGGTTTTGGGTTGGCAGTACAGAATGACTGGATCACTAATATATTTTCATTTGAGAAGTATGCAGGGGAGTTCCAGAAAGAGGCTGATAGTCAGATGTCTATGGAGGAGCTAAATAAATTGGCTGACACGAAGATACGGAAAATAATAGAAGATGAGAGGTATTGGATAAACGGATTTGCTCTGTTGAGTATTTTAAGCGGTATTACCAATGAAAACAAAGTTTATGGAGCTGTTTATGTGGCAAAGGGAGTTTATGATGCGTTTTTTGCCAAAGGGCCTATCGAGAGAATGATGTCTGATTATAAATCGGGAAAAAAGCATATAGCAAGATCAGGTATCCAAGGACCGGGGTTGTTTGTGAAGGGTAATGATGTAGGGATGTCTGTTTCTTATACCTTTTAGCTAGGAACAGCACCAAATAATATATTTCCAAATTAGAAAATTGAAGCGTTGGTTTTAGTTGTAAATAATTCCAGAAATTTCATTCCTAAGAAAGAATTGCCTTTGCTATTTAACCTAGGGCTCCAGACGGCAATACTGTATTTACCTGGATGAACCGCAGTAATCCCGCCTCCTATCCCGCTCTTTCCTGGTAGCCCTACCTTAAATGAAAACTCTCCTGCCTCATCATATAGACCGCATAACTGCATCACTGCATTAATGCGTTTTGATTTGCTGGAGCTAATGATCTGTGTTTTTGAAATAGGGTCAATCCCATAGTTAGCTAAAAATAAAAAGGCTCTGGATAACTCGCTACAGGTCATTTCTATGGAGCATAAGTCAAAGTATAGGTCCAAAACCAAATTAACGTCTTTTTTGATATTACCAAAGGATTTCATAAGGTTTGCCAAAGCCGCATTGCGAAATCCTACTGATTTTTCGGATTTTGCAATTTGTGGGCTGAAACTAATTTCAGGATTTCCTGAGATTTTGCGGATGAATTCTAAAAGCTCTTTGTGAGGGGACTTTAAATTGCTTACGAGAATATCACAAATAACTAACGCTCCTGCATTAATGAAAGGATTTCTGGGGATGCCTTTGTCATGTTCTAGCTGTACTAGAGAATTAAAAGGCGTGCCAGAAGGTTCTACGCCTACTCTTGTCCACAACTCCTCATCAATCAATTTAAATGCTAATAATAGTGAAAACACTTTTGAAATGCTTTGGATCGAAAATTTATCCTCTGCATCCCCAAAGCTATAATTTTGGTTATCTATAGTTAGAAGATTAATCCCGAACTTATCAGGAGTAACTTTACTTAATTCAGTTATATATGAAGAAGCTTCCCCATTTTTTTTAAAAGGATGCAGTTCATCGATAATCTCTATGAAAATCTTTTGGTAGTCCATATATGGATTTTAACATAATACGGAAATATTAATTAGATTTAGATCTATCATAATACCATCAATAAAACTACAAAAATAAAATAATTATAAAATTAAATGAAATTATATTAAATATTGTACGATAACTACATATAGTCTGCATTTTATTGCTAGAGCTAAGGAAAGGGGCATATCACTGGAT
>JBHPDY010000007.1:0-25995 GCA_042577605.1 Candidatus Margulisiibacteriota bacterium | reverse complement strand
GACCTGCCCTTTACTCTAGGCCTTCTCTTATAAAGAACTTGCTCCTGAGAAAAACCAAATTTTATTGTACAAAACGAAGGAAAAAAACCTTGTGACAGTGTACCAGGAAAATTTCAGCCAACAATAGACATAAAAGATGATTGTATTACCGTAAATTACACTAATAACGATATCAAACTGAACAATCTACTAAACTACTTTAATGAATCCAAACTCGTTCGTCCTTTTAGGTATCAGCGTATGATTAATGTAAATAATAAACTACTTCACATACCTAATCTGTCACCTAATACAAAAATTAAGATATTTAATAGAAAAACATCCCCATTATATCAACTGCGTGCTCAAGCAAAGGCAATTTATTTTAAAACCAGTATAAATCCGGGAACCTATCAACAAAAAGTTACACAACAGATGTTTATTATTGAAAATTATTTTTTAAATAACGATATTTATTTTGATGATGTAATACTTTATCCATTCAATTGGGGCAGTCTTGGCGAAATTGCTAAAAGGATAGAATTCAATCCTGAAAAAGGCTGTGAAATAAGTAAAATAAGTAAAGCAAATAAGTTTCCTTGGGGAATAGTTTTGGGTGCTTTAAGCTTGTTTGTTTTGCTTTCATCGTTAAGTATTGCAAGTGGTATTACATTTATGTGCTGTGTTATGAAGAAGAAAAAACAAACTGATCCTCAAGATATTGAACTCGAAATCCTAGATAACTTAGATATTGTAAATAAAAATGAAGAAAAGGATGAAAACGGGAAGGTTTCATTTAAAGATACTATGCTTGAAGACTTCAAATTAGGTAGCGATGAAAATCTATATCTTATCCAGTCAAAAAACGGAGAAAAATCTCAGGTATTAAGAGAAAAATACCTCAATAAATATATTACAGGAAATCTGAGAACTAGTTGGGGTATAAAAATTAATGAATTGGATATCTATGAACTAAAAATAGATTCTAAAACAAAAAAGATCTATTTAAAACTATTTCTTGAAAAAGATAAAAACGAACCTAGTGAAGATCTTTAAAAGAAATGTGCCGGGCACTTCGCTTGTAAAAGGTCCCATAGTAATTCCTTTATCCTGACATCTTTTCTCTAAATATTCTCAAAGCTAACAACAATTTTTTAATACCACTCCATTGTGACCTGCCCTTTACTCTAGGCCTTCTCTTATAAAGAACTTGCTCCTGAGAAAAACTGCTATTTAGCAACCAACCATGAACTGTGACTATCTGTTTTTTAGAGTTTGATATGGAGTTAATAATCCTTCGATCAATTAAAGCAAAATCTGCCTTAGCGGGATCAACTATCTTGGGAAGATTAGATTTGGATTTTTTTAAAATATAATAAAAAACCAAGGCTGGTATTTTCTTTATTAAAGGCTCATTTCTCTCTTTTCTTAAAGCCCACACTATATCTGCGCCTGCCCTCCATTTGGCTGCCATCTCCTTTAAGGCCTTAGGATTATCCTGACCGTCAGATGCCAGAAAAACAGCTGATTTTCCCTTAGAAAGCATAAATCCATTTAGAATTGACTGGTGCTGGCCTAGGTTCTTAGGATTTTGGAACCATCTGATTCTTTTATCCTTTAATTCCTGGATTCTAGATAGTGAATTATCTTTGGAATAATCATCTATGATGAGTATCTCAAAGTTAGTTAATTTCAGAGCCGAAAGCTCTTCAATGACCTCATTAACAGTGTCCTGAATATTTAGTTCATCATTATAACTGGTGATTATTGCTGAAATTTCCGGCAAGTCAGGCATATTAAACCTATTTCAAAGTCATCTGTACCCGGTCCATTACCGGTTCAAACTCGTGTTTAAATATGGCGGTAAGTACTATATTATCAAGCTTTTGCCCATTCCAATGGTGATCTTTTAGTACTCCTTCTTTATTAGCGCCGCAAGCTAAATAACACTCTAAAACCGGATTGGATTCTAACTGGATGCCGTAGATTTTATTAAGTTTTAAATGCTCAAAGGCAAATTTCAGGAGCATCATCATCATCTCAAAACCGTAAACCGAGTTTTTAGGAGTCATAAAGCATCTGCCTATTTCTGCTTTTTGGGCGTGCTGGTCTATATTGTAAATGGAGAATGTCCCGATTTTTTCCGAATTGTCTACTTTTTCGCAGATAAAATAATAATCTTCACCCCGATCAAAATAATCCTTTAAGAATAGCTCATGTCTTTTTCTAAGAAGCTTTTCATTTGAAAATGTCAGGTACCGGCCCAGCTTTTCATCATTTCTCCATTTTAAGATAAATTCCGTATCATCCGGGGAAACTTCTCTTAGCCTAATATACTGGCCTTCCAGTATTGGTGTTTTTCTTCTGTTTTCTTTTTTCATGCTTTGATATCTTCCGGATAAATGATCTCATTCTCTACCAGATATTGCGCCAACGACTTTATAGTCTGATGTTCGGAAAATACGCTTGGTAAAACAATATCCCCATAAATCGACTCCAACTCATAAAGGATATGCATAATCACGATCGAGTCCAGGCCGTAATTTGTCAGGTCCTGTTTATCGTCTATTAGATCTTCTTTTATTTTTAGGACTCTAGCCAATATTTTCACAAGGTCTTTTTCAACTTTTTTAATAACTTTGTCTTTATTCTTAATTTCTTTTTTATTGGTTTGTTCAGCTCCGTCTTTATCACAATTAAAACCTAAGGACTTCTCAAATTTGTTCTTATCCCCTTTTACTATAATAATCTGGCTCAAATCCAATTTAATAAGCTGGTCAAAGGCCTTTAATCCCTCTTCTGTTTCCAGGGCTGATAATCCTTTTCTTTTCTTGATCCAGCCTTTTAGTCTCTTGTCCTGCCTTAAACCTCCGTCTTCCCAATAAGGCCAATTTATAGAGATGGTCTTTCCTTTTCTCTTGCCTGACGCGAGCAATTTATTACGGTAAGAAGCAAAACTGTCTAAAAAAGCATTAGCATAAGCATAATCTGCCTGGCCGCTATTGCCGAAAACACTGGAAATGGAAGAAAACAGCGCGAAAAAATCCAGGTTTTCTTTTTGCAATAATTTATCCAGATTTAAAATCCCGTCTATTTTAGGGGCCAGCACCTGCTTGAAAATAGAGCTGGTTTTCCCAGGCAAAAAGCAATCGCTTATAACTCCAGCTGAATGAATTACTCCATTTAGATTTGGGAATTTTAGATGGATTTTTTTTAGAGTGTTTTTTAGCTGGTTGTAATTACTTACATCAGTTTTATAATAGGTTACATTGATACCCGTTCTTTTGAGCTTTGCAATTTTTTTTCTTTTTTCACTGTCCAGATCTGACCTGCCCAACAATATTAAGCTTGCTTTATAGTTTTCAGCTAAATATTGAGCAAAAAGCATTCCCAGACCTCCTGCTCCGCCGGTTATTAAATAGACGCCACTATCTTTAAGATTAATAGTATCCAGATTGAAATCTTGGTACTCAATAACTTTCTTTACTTCTCTTGATCCTGAGTAACGTATTTCTAGTTCTTGTTCATTACAAAAGTTCAGTTCAGATAAGATATTCGCACTTAGATCATTCTGCGACATATTCTCTTCTAATTGAATTAAATGGCAATTAAACTGCGGGTATTCGATTTTCAAGGTTTTAATAAATCCGGATACAGCCTGGAAATAACAGGTTGCCAGCTCTTTTTCCTTTTGTTCATTAAGGAGATACAGTAATTTGAGTTTTTTTTCTTTGGATAAGCTAATTAGCGCCTGCGTCAGGAACAGGATTGAATTACACCTCTGGGTAAAAACATCGTCACTATCTGTTGGTTTTCCGCTTTTTACAAAATCCCATAAATATACAATATTTAACTGTTGAATATCCTTTTTGGTCTGGAGAACTTGAAATAGCTTTATATAGTCACTTTTTTCTTTGGCATTTATAGAGATTTCGTCCGTGTTTGATTCTTGAAATTCTTTTCCGGAGGTAATTAAACAAACATTAATACCTTTTGATTTTAACTCTTGATATAGTTTTTTGTTGTTATCAAAAAGAATAATGTCACTGATTTTCTCAGAAGAATTTTTCCTGGTAATTAATGTTTTCTGCCAAACAGGCTCATAAAAACAAATAGACTCTGCATTTTGATCATTAAGGGCTGCATAAAAATTAGGGATATCAACATACTTTCCTAAATCAGCTTTCCGGATGGCTAAATCTTTGAAATTGGCTAATTCCAGGCCTTGATTATCAATAAACTTCAAAGTGTTTTTCTTACTAGGATTATTACCCAGTCTTACATAAAGATATAGCTCCGGTGGTAACGAAGACTTAACTTCCAACTCCTTTAGTGAACCTGGAAGCATTAAATATCCAAATGATTTTCTGTTTAAAAATAGAAAAGCTTGAAAAGCAGATTCAAGCAAGAAATAGTTCAATGCCATATTCCCGGGATTAATTATGGTATGAGAGAATGACAGCTTGGCTAGTAATTCATTCTCATTATGGTAAATTTCTTTAATATTTTGATATAAATGCCCGTATTCCAAACCATACTGCTTTAAGCTTTGAAATATTTCTGATGCTTGAGTTTTGTGAGTTAGTTTGTTTTTTCAGTTTGATAATATTTTTCCGGGATTTTTTCAAGCTGATCTCCGGGCTTCTATATATAAGAGAGCCCTTAATATGATTAACTTTTTCCTGGCCGGTCTCTTTGCTAAAGACCTTAAATAATAGTTTTTCTTTTTGTTTGTTTATCTCAATAAATAGTTTTTGTTTATTGGCATTTAAAGTTAAGGGGCTCTGCCAAGTAACTTCTGATATTTTCCATACTGCGGAGGATTTATTTAATATGTTCCCGGCTGCCAGGGCAATTTCCAACAAAGCTACAGGAGGAAAGAACGGTTTCTGGCCAAGGTTATTTCCTTTCCAGTAAAAGTTCTCCTTATTTATTTCCTTTTCAAAAGCAAATGTTTGGATATTTGATATATTTTTATCAATTAAGGGATGGAGCTTGGGTTTCGAGGACTTATGGGCCAGGTCAAAAAGGCTGTCATCAGTCTTGCAAAGCCAGTAATGCTCTTTTACAAAAGAATAGGTGGGCAAAGGTATTATTCTGGCATCTAAACCAGTCCAAAAAAGGTTCCAATCAACTGTTAAACCCTGGGCCCAAAGCTGGGCAATTTTAAAAAACTCCTTATTTTTTATCCAGCTCTTGAAAAGTTTGGCTGCTTCCGGATCATTTGTAAAACTATTTATAAAACCAGTATTTTGAGTTTTCTCTGGATTTAAAAACATTTTTGACCTATCTATTTTATCTGAAAGATAATCTGATAATACTTTTTTTAATTCTGGTAAGCTGGACACAATTACTGCCAAACGCTCTTTCATCTCTTGTCTACCAGTCTGCAAAGTATAGGCAAGGTCATTAAAATCAATGTTATCTTCAGGTGTATTTAGAAGATTTAATATATTTTTCAGGTTTGAACGTAGGCTTTGCTTGGTTTTAGCAGAAAAAATTATAATTTGTTCTGCTGCAGTTATTTTTTTCTTTTTGGCAGATCTTTTATATTCTTCAATGATGAGATGCGAGTTTGTTCCCCCGGCCCCAAAAGCACTAATACCTGCCCTTCTGGGTATTTTTCTGCCTTTATAGTTAATTCCTTTCCATTTTTCCATTTTTCTTTGAACATAGAAACCAGAACCATCAAAATTGAGTTTTGGATTTAATTCTTTGGTATGGATAGATGGGGCTAATTTATTATATTGTAATTGCATTAAAACCTTTGCTAAACCTGCTAGTCCGGCAACACCTTCCAAATGGCCGAGGTTAGACTTAACAGAACCAAGCGCACAAAAAGGCTTTTTATGCTGGCCAAAGGCTTTTTTCAAGCCTAAAAGCTCGATCGGATCTCCTATGGCCGTACCTGTACCATGGGCTTCAAGATAATTTATGGTCTTAGGGTCTATTTTAGCTTTTTGATAAGTGTTTTTTATCACTTCTGCCTGGGCGTCGGGATGGGGTGCGGTAAAAGTCCTTACATTGCCACCATGGTTGATACTGGTAGCTTTGATAACACCATAGATATAGTCTTTGTCGGCAACTGCTTGAGATAGAGGTTTTATTAAAATAGAAATAGCACCTTCACTGGAAACATAGCCGTCAGCCCCCTTGCCAAAGCTCTTGCACCGGCCGGCAGCAGATAAAAGTCCGTATTTGGTTAATATTTGATACCTGATAGGATGCAGGATAAGATTAATCCCGCCCACAAGAGCAGCCTTACATTCGTTTCTTTTTAAGCTCTCGCAAGCCAAATGCAAAGCTAATAAAGAAGATGAACAAGCGCTATCTATAGCCAAGCTTGGCCCGGTAAAGTTAAAGAGATAGGAAACCGCATTAGGAATAGACCAGGGAGTAGAAGTAGTTATCAAATAATCTTTTTCATCAGCGTCAATACCCAGATAGGAATAATCAAAAGAGCTAATACTGATAAAAACCCCTATAGGATTAGCTTTTTTATCGCCTTTGATCAGTTTTTTAGGTGTATAGCCGGCATCTTCCATTACAGCCCAGCTGGATTCGATCATCAGCCTGACCTGGGGATCAAGATGCTCTGCATCATAAGGAGTAATATCAAAAAAAGAAGGTTCAAATTTATCTACATCATTGATAAATCCACCCCATTTACAGTAGTTAATATCCTTTACCCTGTCTTGAGTTAAGAAAAACTTTTCATAATCCCAGCGTTCTTTAGGGATTTCTGTTATGCAGTCTTTTCCGGTTTTTAGGTTTTGCCAGAATTCCCATTTATTGTCTGCCTGGGGAAATTTACCGACCAAGCCGATGATGGCTATGTCATTCTTGGATATTTTATTTTTTTTAAGCTTGGATGAGTTTTTTTGCATTGAGTGAATAATTTTAGCAGTATTATGGGGCTGTTGCAAAATACCAGAAAAATTTCTAACGGTAAATTTTGGCCCTTTTCCTCCTAAATAATTTGCTGTTAGCTGAGGCTAACGGGTGTAAAAAGCTAGAAGGCTTAAGTGGCTTGAAACTCTCGAAAGAAACAAACAAACTTATAATTCATTTGAACAATTCTGGGATTAAAAGTATTTGGGGACTCTATTTGGAGGAATGTATAAAATTGCATTGGATCGAGATTGATATCAGCAATACCCAAAATATAAATAAAGCTGTATTTCCACGATTCCCATGGTCCACCCAAGATATTGGCATAAATATGATGGATTCTGCTTGCAAAGAAATAAGTTATCTTGATCTTGAACAATGTAGTGATCTTAGAAATATTGAAATAGATGTTAGTGGATGTAAGAATTTGGAGATTATTAAAAATTTTTGGTTCCCTCCAAAAAAAAAGGTTTTTTCATTTAATGACTTACTTATATCCTATATAGATTGCAAATCCTTTTACTTTATAAGAAGCACTTGTTTTAGTTTTGATTTAGGTAAATCCAATATCTGGAAGATTACAAAAGAGAATACATTAGAAGATGAATATCCAGGTTCTTCTGGGATTTTAATAAGTGACGCCTAGCTTATATAAACTATATCTCTGGTTTTTATAAATTAATTTAACTTTTTCAAGATCTAACTTAGGCTTATGATCTTTTATTAAGACATGTGTAATTTTATATATTGACTGTATGTTCTTAAGTGCATTCATAGATTCAATGCTTGGCGCTTTATAAAAAGCCTCTACTAACTTGATCCGTTTATACCATTCCAGGCCATTTTCTGCACCAAGAGGAAAACATTTGAAATCAACAAACACTGGTGCTTCAGTATAAATACGGAATTTTTTTTCATTAATTGGTATTACATACAAATCATTTGGAGATTTATTATTTTTTACATAATCTAGTATGTCAAACCTAGCATGCTTATCAAATGGATAAGGGAACATATATCTCATATGGGCCAAACCTAAGAATATTAAACTCAAAATGCAGATATAAAGTATTTTTTGAACAGTATTTTCAAGAAAAGGATTCTTAATATTTAACCTTTTTTCAAACAAACTAAAAACAATTATGCTGCTAGCCAAAGGCACAAGCAAAGCAAACACTCGCCACGGCAGTATTAATATTAATAAATTACTCTTTAACACAACTTGTAAAAAGGTAAAAACCAGGCCAATGCAAAACGGTATTAAAATAATATGTTTAAGCCTGCTGTTCCGGCAGATCCATAAACTTAGTAAGATCAAACTTATTTTTAAGATACCGCTAAATTGAAAAAACCATTGGGATATCAAGACATGATCGGCAGCACGAAAAAATGAAAAGACTTTCATAGCCTCAGCCGTAATATCAGGAGGAGCTGTGAGGGCATGCATCCTGACCAACATAAGCAAAACTATAGGGGCGTTAAGCAGCAGTGCGGTCAAACCAATCTTAGATATTTTCACCAGGTCTTTTTCTTTAAGATAAATAATCAATAAATAGGCAATTGTTAAAGATATGCTTATCAGGATAATGGAGATATGAAATGTGGTGGCTACAGCTATGCTAGCTACTGCTAAATAAGGCCTATTTACTAAAAACAGATAGATAGAAAATAAAAGCAGAGCATCAAAGGAACTAGGCTGGAAAAACTGGTTAATTAAATACTGTCCACCTACTCCCTGGAAAAACACTTTAAAACTAAGCAGATTTGCAGACTCTAATATTTTATTAATAGGTAAACAATGCATGAAAATCAATACAGAGGAAGACATAAAATAGGCTAAGGAAGTTCTCTTTATTTTAAATATTTTCACTGGGATTTCGGTCAGAGCAAAGAAATAAAGCATCATAAAAATAATTTGATAAAAATAGGTAAAAAACATAGCGCCCAAGTTTTTTGTTAGAATAATAATCTGATCAAATATAGGATAAGGTGAAGGTGTGCTGCTAAACCAGTCATTGGCTAGGTAGCCGGCACCTGCTTTAGCTAAGCCAAAAGTGAAGTATAAATTTTGGTCGCTAGTGTCTTGATACAGCGGTAGAACCGTAAAAGAAATTATAAATACTACTATTAAAAATAGTAGTATTTTAAATTTATTCATAATTCTAATATTCTAACAGATATTGTAGAATAGTTATCTATTCAGTTTCCAGAGGAAACTTCATAGGTTTTTTATGCCGCTTCGCGGCGAGAAGATTTTAAAGGGGCTTTGCCTCTTTAGATCGTGTGAGGAATAAATTATGAAAAATATATTTTCTAAATTGAATATTGGAAAAAAAGTTGTTAACTGCCCTAGTTGCCATCAAAAGGTGCGCATACCTATTAAAAGCGGAAAAACTCTGCGGATTAAATGCCCTAAATGCTCTGCCGAATTTGATATCCGGTTTGCAAATCCGATTTCTGAAGTTTTGAAATGGGATAAACATTTATCTTTCAAAGATAATTTTAAAGCTGTTCTCTGGCGTTTTAGGTCTTTACCAGGAAGAGCAAAGTTTTCTCTACTGCTTTTGTTAGCTAGCATTTTTCTCTTGGTCACCTCAATGACAGCAAGATGTTCAGTTAACACTATAGAAAAAAAACGTGATGCTAAACCTCAATCACAAAAATTGGTGATGAGATTAGGAAATCATGAATAAACTAAAACAAAAATATGGCTACCCGGCAGCTTATTTATCTTCAGTAATAAATGTTGTGCTTTTTATTTTTAAAATATGGGTCGGTATTAGTATTGGTTCAATTGCCATAGTTGTAGATGCCTGGCATAGTTTATCTGATACTTTTACCTCTGTACTGGTGATTATTTCTTTTTATATTGCAGGTAAGCCAAAAGACAAAGAACACCCTTTTGGCCACGGCCGGGCAGAATTGATCGGCACCATAGTTCTGGCAACTTTATTAGGCGTACTTGGTATTAATTTCCTTAAAGAAGCTATACAACTTCTGATATCCGGAAAAACAGTTCAATATAACAGTTACGCCTATTTGATAATGGCGGTTACTATCGTTGTTAAAGAGGCAATGGCCCAATTATCTTTTTGGGCTGCTAAAAAAGTTGACTCCCAAGCGCTGCAGGCTGATGCCTGGCACCATAGAAGCGATGCTCTTTCTTCAACAGTTATTATAATTGGATTTCTTTTTAATAAAGTCATTACCGGGATTGACGCTATTTTGGGAATAATTGTTTCATTACTGATCCTTTACTTAGCCCTTAAGCTCTTTAAAAAAGCTTCGAATATTTTGTTAGGCAATAGTATTAAACCTGAACTGAAAGATAAAATATGCGGCATTGCAAAAAACATTGCTCCTGACACTGCTATGCATAAGCTTTGTATGCATAGCTACGGAGATCATATTGAGATCACTTTTCATCTCACTTTTCCTGATAAATATTCTCTAGCACAAGCACATGACACAGCTACAAAAATTGAAGAAAAACTACGAAAAGATTTAAACATCGAAACTACGATCCATATTGAACCCAATGATTAACGCTTTGTTTGTCGTAGAGACGTGATTAATTAAAACGCCAGGTTTTACCCACGTTGATATCGACTGTTAGTGGAACTGCAAAATCAGCTGCGTTTTCCATTTTGTCACAAACAATTTGCTTTATTGTATCCAGTTCATCTGAGACTACATCAAAAACCAGTTCATCATGTACCTGAATGATCATCCTGGATTTTAGTTTTCGGTTTTCAATTTCATTTTGGATATTTATCATGGCAATTTTTATCAGGTCAGCGGCTGTCCCCTGGATACGGGTATTTAAGGCAGCCCTTTCTGCGAACTGTTTTTCCCTCGGATTTAGGGAATTTATGTCGGGGATCGGCCTTATCCGGCCAAATTCAGTCTTTACAAGTAGATGTTCGCTTGTATATTTAATGGTCTCTTCTTTAATGGTTCTTATGCTTGGGAATTTATGAAAATAATTATCAATTATTTCTTTTGCCTCATTTCTTGAGATATTAATACTTCTGGATAATCCAAACACAGACTGACCATAGATTATGCCAAAGTTTATAGCTTTAGCTTGTTGCCGTTGTGCAGAAGATACCTCTAATAAAGGCACACCAAACACCAAGGCTGCGGTTGAGGAATGGATATCCTCACCATTATTAAAGGCTTTGATCATATTTTCATCTTGAGAAAGGTGGGCTAAAACCCTTAATTCGATTTGAGAATAATCAGCTGATAGCAGATACCTGTCCCTGTTTGAAGGAATGAATGTATTCCTGAGCTTTTTCCCATCCTCTGTTCTAATGGGAATATTCTGTAAATTAGGATTAGAAGATGATAGCCGGCCGGTAAGGGTTATGGTCTGATTAAAAGAGGTATGAATGCGGTTGGTCTTGGGACTAATTAACTGCGGTAAAGCCCTGACATAAGTTCCCCTTAATTTTTCCAGAGTCCTGTAACCTAAGAGTTTTTCAGCGATAGGATAATCGGTTTTCAGGTTTTCCAGAACCGAGGAATCAGTGGACCTACCGGTTTTGGTTAATTTGGATGAAGGTAATTGAAGCTTATCAAAAAGCACTTCCTGGAGCTGCTTTGGCGAATTCAAGTTAAATTCACAATCGGAAAGCTGATAAATTTCTTTCTCAAGTTTTGTTAATTTTTTGGAAAAATCATTGTCCAGTTCATTTAAATATCCTTTATCAACACAAACACCTTCATATTCCATCTTGGCCAAAACAATAACCAAAGGCATTTCGATTTGGTAAAAAATATCCTGCAATTGATGCTCAACTAATTCTTTTTCAAATTTTTCCTTTAAGCGAAAAGTAAAGTCTGCATCAGCGCCAGCATAAGCAGAAGCTATCTCAGTTGTAACTTCACTAAAATTTATTTGGCCCCTGCCTTTTCCAGCTACATCTTCATACGAGGTCATCATATGGTCAAATATTTTATACGCCAGTGACTTAAGCCCTATTCTCTCACCAGGGAATAACAAGTAAGCAGCAATCATCGTATCAAATTTCAATCCTTGAAGCTCTATCCCATAATTTCGAAGCACCTGATATTCATATTTACCATTATGGGCAAATTTGGGCACTTCAGGATCTTCTAAAATGGGTTTCAAGGACTTTAATAGCGGATTTAACTTAAATGTTTCTTTGTTTTCTAATTTCACTGGTTCATTAAACAGTGAAATCATATTATCTTTGGCCTGAGCTTTCTTTACCAGGTATTTATTTAAGGCAATATAAAAAGCTGTTTTAGGGCCAGTGGCTATAGCGACACCAACTATCTGAGCAGAAACAGAGTCCAAAGAAGTAGTTTCCAGATCTATGGCAAATCCCTTTTTCATCTCTTGTATTAATTCAGTAAGTTCTTTTTGGTTGTTGATAACCGGGTATGATATTTCTGAGGCCTTTTTTTCTTTTACTACTTTTTCTGATCCCGATAAATGTTTTTTCCGGAACCGATTAGCAAGGCTGGTAAATTTATAATGATCAAAACAATCAATAGCTTTTTCCCAGTCAATATTGTATTCATATTTATCTAAAGATATATCCAGAGGAACGTGCCTATTTATTTCTCCAAGTTTGTATGAGAGAAAAGCTTTATTTCTGTTCACATCCAGTTTTTTACGAACGCTCTCAGAATTTATATTTTCTAAATTATTAAATATTTGTTCAAGATCATGAAATTCATGTAATAGGTTTAGAGCTGTTTTTTCGCCAACACCCGGAACACCAGGTATATTATCAGAGGTGTCTCCCTCAAGGGCCTTAAGATCAATCATTTGCTTGGGAGTTAAACCGTATTTATCAAATACCTGCTGACTTTTAACAACCTCAAAATCAGCTCCCTTTCTGGAAGGGAACATTATAGCTGTGGCAGAAGATGCCAGCTGTAAAAAATCCCTGTCTGCTGTCATAACCATACTCTCCAGGTCCTGCTGTTCTGCCTTGGCGGTGATAGTCCCTATTAGATCATCCGCTTCAAAACCTGGCTTTTCCAAAACAGACATGCCTAACTGCTCCAGAATTTTCTTTAAGATCGGCATTTGCACTAGAAAATCTTCTGGCGACGGCGGTCTATGCGCCTTATATTCCGGATATAGGTCATGACCTATATCCGGAATATAAGGCGCATAGACCGCCGTCGCCAGAAGATTTTCTAGTGCAAATGCCGATCTTAAAGAAAATTCTGGAGCAGTTAGGCATGTCTGTTTTGGAAAAGCCAGGTTTTGAAGCGGATGATCTAATAGGGACTATCACCGCCAAGGCAGAACAGCAGGACCTGGAGAGTATGGTTATGACAGCAGACAGGGATTTTTTACAGCTGGCATCTTCTGCCACAGCTATAATGTTCCCTTCCAGAAAGGGAGCTGATTTTGAGGTTGTTAAAAGTCAGCAGGTATTTGATAAATACGGTTTAACTCCCAAGCAAATGATTGATCTTAAGGCCCTTGAGGGAGACACCTCTGATAATATACCTGGTGTTCCGGGTGTTGGCGAAAAAACAGCTCTAAACCTATTACATGAATTTCATGATCTTGAACAAATATTTAATAATTTAGAAAATATAAATTCTGAGAGCGTTCGTAAAAAACTGGATGTGAACAGAAATAAAGCTTTTCTCTCATACAAACTTGGAGAAATAAATAGGCACGTTCCTCTGGATATATCTTTAGATAAATATGAATACAATATTGACTGGGAAAAAGCTATTGATTGTTTTGATCATTATAAATTTACCAGCCTTGCTAATCGGTTCCGGAAAAAACATTTATCGGGATCAGAAAAAGTAGTAAAAGAAAAAAAGGCCTCAGAAATATCATACCCGGTTATCAACAACCAAAAAGAACTTACTGAATTAATACAAGAGATGAAAAAGGGATTTGCCATAGATCTGGAAACTACTTCTTTGGACTCTGTTTCTGCTCAGATAGTTGGTGTCGCTATAGCCACTGGCCCTAAAACAGCTTTTTATATTGCCTTAAATAAATACCTGGTAAAGAAAGCTCAGGCCAAAGATAATATGATTTCACTGTTTAATGAACCAGTGAAATTAGAAAACAAAGAAACATTTAAGTTAAATCCGCTATTAAAGTCCTTGAAACCCATTTTAGAAGATCCTGAAGTGCCCAAATTTGCCCATAATGGTAAATATGAATATCAGGTGCTTCGAAATTATGGGATAGAGCTTCAAGGATTGAAATTTGATACGATGATTGCTGCTTACTTGTTATTCCCTGGTGAGAGAATAGGGCTTAAGTCACTGGCGTATAAAATATTTGACCATATGATGACCTCGTATGAAGATGTAGCTGGAAAAGGCAGGGGCCAAATAAATTTTAGTGAAGTTACAACTGAGATAGCTTCTGCTTATGCTGGCGCTGATGCAGACTTTACTTTTCGCTTAAAGGAAAAATTTGAAAAAGAATTAGTTGAGCATCAATTGCAGGATATTTTTTACCAAATCGAAATGCCTTTGGTTATTGTTTTGGCCAAGATGGAATATGAAGGTGTTTGTGTTGATAAAGGATATTTAAATGAACTGGACAATGATTTTTCCAAAAAATTAACAAAACTTGAGAAAGAAATTTATCAGCTTTCCGATTGTGAATTTAACTTGAATTCGCCAAAGCAGCTCCAGGAAGTGCTTTTTGATAAGCTTCAATTACCTTCATCCAAATTAACCAAAACCGGTAGGTCCACTGATTCCTCGGTTCTGGAAAACCTGAAAACCGATTATCCTATCGCTGAAAAACTCTTAGGTTACAGGACTCTGGAAAAATTAAGGGGAACTTATGTCAGGGCTTTACCGCAGTTAATTAGTCCCAAGACCAACCGCATTCATACCTCTTTTAATCAGACCATAACCCTTACCGGCCGGCTATCATCTTCTAATCCTAATTTACAGAATATTCCCATTAGAACAGAGGATGGGAAAAAGCTCAGGAATACATTCATTCCTTCAAACAGGGACAGGTATCTGCTATCAGCTGATTATTCTCAAATCGAATTAAGGGTTTTAGCCCACCTTTCTCAAGATGAAAATATGATCAAAGCCTTTAATAATGGTGAGGATATCCATTCCTCAACCGCAGCCTTGGTGTTTGGTGTGCCTTTATTAGAGGTATCTTCTGCACAACGGCAACAAGCTAAAGCTATAAACTTTGGCATAATCTATGGTCAGTCTGTGTTTGGATTATCCAGAAGTATTAATATCTCAAGAAATGAGGCAAAAGAAATAATTGATAATTATTTTCATAAATTCCCAAGCATAAGAACCATTAAAGAAGAGACCATTAAATATACAAGCGAACATCTACTTGTAAAGACTGAATTTGGCCGGATAAGGCCGATCCCCGACATAAATTCCCTAAATCCGAGGGAAAAACAGTTCGCAGAAAGGGCTGCCTTAAATACCCGTATCCAGGGGACAGCCGCTGACCTGATAAAAATTGCCATGATAAATATCCAAAATGAAATTGAAAACCGAAAACTAAAATCCAGGATGATCATTCAGGTACATGATGAACTGGTTTTTGATGTAGTCTCAGATGAACTGGATACAATAAAGCAAATTGTTTGTGACAAAATGGAAAACGCAGCTGATTTTGCAGTTCCACTAACAGTCGATATCAACGTGGGTAAAACCTGGCGTTTTAATTAATCACGTCTCTACGACAAACAAAGCGTTAATCATTGGGTTCAATATGGATCGTAGTTTCGATGTTTAAATCTTTTCGTAGTTTTTCTTCAATTTTTGTAGCTGTGTCATGTGCTTGTGCTAGAGAATATTTATCAGGAAAAGTGAGATGAAAAGTGATCTCAATATGATCTCCGTAGCTATGCATACAAAGCTTATGCATAGCAGTGTCAGGAGCAATGTTTTTTGCAATGCCGCATATTTTATCTTTCAGTTCAGGTTTAATACTATTGCCTAACAAAATATTCGAAGCTTTTTTAAAGAGCTTAAGGGCTAAGTAAAGGATCAGTAATGAAACAATTATTCCCAAAATAGCGTCAATCCCGGTAATGACTTTATTAAAAAGAAATCCAATTATAATAACTGTTGAAGAAAGAGCATCGCTTCTATGGTGCCAGGCATCAGCCTGCAGCGCTTGGGAGTCAACTTTTTTAGCAGCCCAAAAAGATAATTGGGCCATTGCCTCTTTAACAACGATAGTAACCGCCATTATCAAATAGGCGTAACTGTTATATTGAACTGTTTTTCCGGATATCAGAAGTTGTATAGCTTCTTTAAGGAAATTAATACCAAGTACGCCTAATAAAGTTGCCAGAACTATGGTGCCGATCAATTCTGCCCGGCCGTGGCCAAAAGGGTGTTCTTTGTCTTTTGGCTTACCTGCAATATAAAAAGAAATAATCACCAGTACAGAGGTAAAAGTATCAGATAAACTATGCCAGGCATCTACAACTATGGCAATTGAACCAATACTAATACCGACCCATATTTTAAAAATAAAAAGCACAACATTTATTACTGAAGATAAATAAGCTGCCGGGTAGCCATATTTTTGTTTTAGTTTATTCATGATTTCCTAATCTCATCACCAATTTTTGTGATTGAGGTTTAGCATCACGTTTTTTTTCTATAGTGTTAACTGAACATCTTGCTGTCATTGAGGTGACCAAGAGAAAAATGCTAGCTAACAAAAGCAGTAGAGAAAACTTTGCTCTTCCTGGTAAAGACCTAAAACGCCAGAGAACAGCTTTAAAATTATCTTTGAAAGATAAATGTTTATCCCATTTCAAAACTTCAGAAATCGGATTTGCAAACCGGATATCAAATTCGGCAGAGCATTTAGGGCATTTAATCCGCAGAGTTTTTCCGCTTTTAATAGGTATGCGCACCTTTTGATGGCAACTAGGGCAGTTAACAACTTTTTTTCCAATATTCAATTTAGAAAATATATTTTTCATAATTTATTCCTCACACGATCTAAAGAGGCAAAGCCCCTTTAAAATCTTCTCGCCGCGAAGCGGCATAAAAAACCTATGAAGTTTCCTCTGGAAACTGAATAGATAACTATTCTACAATATCTGTTAGAATATTAGAATTATGAATAAATTTAAAATACTACTATTTTTAATAGTAGTATTTATAATTTCTTTTACGGTTCTACCGCTGTATCAAGACACTAGCGACCAAAATTTATACTTCACTTTTGGCTTAGCTAAAGCAGGTGCCGGCTACCTAGCCAATGACTGGTTTAGCAGCACACCTTCACCTTATCCTATATTTGATCAGATTATTATTCTAACAAAAAACTTGGGCGCTATGTTTTTTACCTATTTTTATCAAATTATTTTTATGATGCTTTATTTCTTTGCTCTGACCGAAATCCCAGTGAAAATATTTAAAATAAAGAGAACTTCCTTAGCCTATTTTATGTCTTCCTCTGTATTGATTTTCATGCATTGTTTACCTATTAATAAAATATTAGAGTCTGCAAATCTGCTTAGTTTTAAAGTGTTTTTCCAGGGAGTAGGTGGACAGTATTTAATTAACCAGTTTTTCCAGCCTAGTTCCTTTGATGCTCTGCTTTTATTTTCTATCTATCTGTTTTTAGTAAATAGGCCTTATTTAGCAGTAGCTAGCATAGCTGTAGCCACCACATTTCATATCTCCATTATCCTGATAAGCATATCTTTAACAATTGCCTATTTATTGATTATTTATCTTAAAGAAAAAGACCTGGTGAAAATATCTAAGATTGGTTTGACCGCACTGCTGCTTAACGCCCCTATAGTTTTGCTTATGTTGGTCAGGATGCATGCCCTCACAGCTCCTCCTGATATTACGGCTGAGGCTATGAAAGTCTTTTCATTTTTTCGTGCTGCCGATCATGTCTTGATATCCCAATGGTTTTTTCAATTTAGCGGTATCTTAAAAATAAGTTTGATCTTACTAAGTTTATGGATCTGCCGGAACAGCAGGCTTAAACATATTATTTTAATACCGTTTTGCATTGGCCTGGTTTTTACCTTTTTACAAGTTGTGTTAAAGAGTAATTTATTAATATTAATACTGCCGTGGCGAGTGTTTGCTTTGCTTGTGCCTTTGGCTAGCAGCATAATTGTTTTTAGTTTGTTTGAAAAAAGGTTAAATATTAAGAATCCTTTTCTTGAAAATACTGTTCAAAAAATACTTTATATCTGCATTTTGAGTTTAATATTCTTAGGTTTGGCCCATATGAGATATATGTTCCCTTATCCATTTGATAAGCATGCTAGGTTTGACATACTAGATTATGTAAAAAATAATAAATCTCCAAATGATTTGTATGTAATACCAATTAATGAAAAAAAATTCCGTATTTATACTGAAGCACCAGTGTTTGTTGATTTCAAATGTTTTCCTCTTGGTGCAGAAAATGGCCTGGAATGGTATAAACGGATCAAGTTAGTAGAGGCTTTTTATAAAGCGCCAAGCATTGAATCTATGAATGCACTTAAGAACATACAGTCAATATATAAAATTACACATGTCTTAATAAAAGATCATAAGCCTAAGTTAGATCTTGAAAAAGTTAAATTAATTTATAAAAACCAGAGATATAGTTTATATAAGCTAGGCGTCACTTATTAAAATCCCAGAAGAACCTGGATATTCATCTTCTAATGTATTCTCTTTTGTAATCTTCCAGATATTGGATTTACCTAAATCAAAACTAAAACAAGTGCTTCTTATAAAGTAAAAGGATTTGCAATCTATATAGGATATAAGTAAGTCATTAAATGAAAAAACCTTTTTTTTTGGAGGGAACCAAAAATTTTTAATAATCTCCAAATTCTTACATCCACTAACATCTATTTCAATATTTCTAAGATCACTACATTGTTCAAGATCAAGATAACTTATTTCTTTGCAAGCAGAATCCATCATATTTATGCCAATATCTTGGGTGGACCATGGGAATCGTGGAAATACAGCTTTATTTATATTTTGGGTATTGCTGATATCAATCTCGATCCAATGCAATTTTATACATTCCTCCAAATAGAGTCCCCAAATACTTTTAATCCCAGAATTGTTCAAATGAATTATAAGTTTGTTTGTTTCTTTCGAGAGTTTCAAGCCACTTAAGCCTTCTAGCTTTTTACACCCGTTAGCCTCAGCTAACAGCAAATTATTTAGGAGGAAAAGGGCCAAAATTTACCGTTAGAAATTTTTCTGGTATTTTGCAACAGCCCCATAATACTGCTAAAATTATTCACTCAATGCAAAAAAACTCATCCAAGCTTAAAAAAAATAAAATATCCAAGAATGACATAGCCATCATCGGCTTGGTCGGTAAATTTCCCCAGGCAGACAATAAATGGGAATTCTGGCAAAACCTAAAAACCGGAAAAGACTGCATAACAGAAATCCCTAAAGAACGCTGGGATTATGAAAAGTTTTTCTTAACTCAAGACAGGGTAAAGGATATTAACTACTGTAAATGGGGTGGATTTATCAATGATGTAGATAAATTTGAACCTTCTTTTTTTGATATTACTCCTTATGATGCAGAGCATCTTGATCCCCAGGTCAGGCTGATGATCGAATCCAGCTGGGCTGTAATGGAAGATGCCGGCTATACACCTAAAAAACTGATCAAAGGCGATAAAAAAGCTAATCCTATAGGGGTTTTTATCAGTATTAGCTCTTTTGATTATTCCTATCTGGGTATTGACGCTGATGAAAAAGATTATTTGATAACTACTTCTACTCCCTGGTCTATTCCTAATGCGGTTTCCTATCTCTTTAACTTTACCGGGCCAAGCTTGGCTATAGATAGCGCTTGTTCATCTTCTTTATTAGCTTTGCATTTGGCTTGCGAGAGCTTAAAAAGAAACGAATGTAAGGCTGCTCTTGTGGGCGGGATTAATCTTATCCTGCATCCTATCAGGTATCAAATATTAACCAAATACGGACTTTTATCTGCTGCCGGCCGGTGCAAGAGCTTTGGCAAGGGGGCTGACGGCTATGTTTCCAGTGAAGGTGCTATTTCTATTTTAATAAAACCTCTATCTCAAGCAGTTGCCGACAAAGACTATATCTATGGTGTTATCAAAGCTACCAGTATCAACCATGGTGGCAATGTAAGGACTTTTACCGCACCCCATCCCGACGCCCAGGCAGAAGTGATAAAAAACACTTATCAAAAAGCTAAAATAGACCCTAAGACCATAAATTATCTTGAAGCCCATGGTACAGGTACGGCCATAGGAGATCCGATCGAGCTTTTAGGCTTGAAAAAAGCCTTTGGCCAGCATAAAAAGCCTTTTTGTGCGCTTGGTTCTGTTAAGTCTAACCTCGGCCATTTGGAAGGTGTTGCCGGACTAGCAGGTTTAGCAAAGGTTTTAATGCAATTACAATATAATAAATTAGCCCCATCTATCCATACCAAAGAATTAAATCCAAAACTCAATTTTGATGGTTCTGGTTTCTATGTTCAAAGAAAAATGGAAAAATGGAAAGGAATTAACTATAAAGGCAGAAAAATACCCAGAAGGGCAGGTATTAGTGCTTTTGGGGCCGGGGGAACAAACTCGCATCTCATCATTGAAGAATATAAAAGATCTGCCAAAAAGAAAAAAATAACTGCAGCAGAACAAATTATAATTTTTTCTGCTAAAACCAAGCAAAGCCTACGTTCAAACCTGAAAAATATATTAAATCTTCTAAATACACCTGAAGATAACATTGATTTTAATGACCTTGCCTATACTTTGCAGACTGGTAGACAAGAGATGAAAGAGCGTTTGGCAGTAATTGTGTCCAGCTTACCAGAATTAAAAAAAGTATTATCAGATTATCTTTCAGATAAAATAGATAGGTCAAAAATGTTTTTAAATCCAGAGAAAACTCAAAATACTGGTTTTATAAATAGTTTTACAAATGATCCGGAAGCAGCCAAACTTTTCAAGAGCTGGATAAAAAATAAGGAGTTTTTTAAAATTGCCCAGCTTTGGGCCCAGGGTTTAACAGTTGATTGGAACCTTTTTTGGACTGGTTTAGATGCCAGAATAATACCTTTGCCCACCTATTCTTTTGTAAAAGAGCATTACTGGCTTTGCAAGACTGATGACAGCCTTTTTGACCTGGCCCATAAGTCCTCGAAACCCAAGCTCCATCCCTTAATTGATAAAAATATATCAAATATCCAAACATTTGCTTTTGAAAAGGAAATAAATAAGGAGAACTTTTACTGGAAAGGAAATAACCTTGGCCAGAAACCGTTCTTTCCTCCTGTAGCTTTGTTGGAAATTGCCCTGGCAGCCGGGAACATATTAAATAAATCCTCCGCAGTATGGAAAATATCAGAAGTTACTTGGCAGAGCCCCTTAACTTTAAATGCCAATAAACAAAAACTATTTATTGAGATAAACAAACAAAAAGAAAAACTATTATTTAAGGTCTTTAGCAAAGAGACCGGCCAGGAAAAAGTTAATCATATTAAGGGCTCTCTTATATATAGAAGCCCGGAGATCAGCTTGAAAAAATCCCGGAAAAATATTATCAAACTGAAAAACAAACTAACTCACAAAACTCAAGCATCAGAAATATTTCAAAGCTTAAAGCAGTATGGTTTGGAATACGGGCATTTATATCAAAATATTAAAGAAATTTACCATAATGAGAATGAATTACTAGCCAAGCTGTCATTCTCTCATACCATAATTAATCCCGGGAATATGGCATTGAACTATTTCTTGCTTGAATCTGCTTTTCAAGCTTTTCTATTTTTAAACAGAAAATCATTTGGATATTTAATGCTTCCAGGTTCACTAAAGGAGTTGGAAGTTAAGTCTTCGTTACCACCGGAGCTATATCTTTATGTAAGACTGGGTAATAATCCTAGTAAGAAAAACACTTTGAAGTTTATTGATAATCAAGGCCTGGAATTAGCCAATTTCAAAGATTTAGCCATCCGGAAAGCTGATTTAGGAAAGTATGTTGATATCCCTAATTTTTATGCAGCCCTTAATGATCAAAATGCAGAGTCTATTTGTTTTTATGAGCCTGTTTGGCAGAAAACATTAATTACCAGGAAAAATTCTTCTGAGAAAATCAGTGACATTATTCTTTTTGATAACAACAAAAAACTATATCAAGAGTTAAAATCAAAAGGTATTAATGTTTGTTTAATTACCTCCGGAAAAGAATTTCAAGAATCAAACACGGACGAAATCTCTATAAATGCCAAAGAAAAAAGTGACTATATAAAGCTATTTCAAGTTCTCCAGACCAAAAAGGATATTCAACAGTTAAATATTGTATATTTATGGGATTTTGTAAAAAGCGGAAAACCAACAGATAGTGACGATGTTTTTACCCAGAGGTGTAATTCAATCCTGTTCCTGACGCAGGCGCTAATTAGCTTATCCAAAGAAAAAAAACTCAAATTACTGTATCTCCTTAATGAACAAAAGGAAAAAGAGCTGGCAACCTGTTATTTCCAGGCTGTATCCGGATTTATTAAAACCTTGAAAATCGAATACCCGCAGTTTAATTGCCATTTAATTCAATTAGAAGAGAATATGTCGCAGAATGATCTAAGTGCGAATATCTTATCTGAACTGAACTTTTGTAATGAACAAGAACTAGAAATACGTTACTCAGGATCAAGAGAAGTAAAGAAAGTTATTGAGTACCAAGATTTCAATCTGGATACTATTAATCTTAAAGATAGTGGCGTCTATTTAATAACCGGCGGAGCAGGAGGTCTGGGAATGCTTTTTGCTCAATATTTAGCTGAAAACTATAAAGCAAGCTTAATATTGTTGGGCAGGTCAGATCTGGACAGTGAAAAAAGAAAAAAAATTGCAAAGCTCAAAAGAACGGGTATCAATGTAACCTATTATAAAACTGATGTAAGTAATTACAACCAGCTAAAAAACACTCTAAAAAAAATCCATCTAAAATTCCCAAATCTAAATGGAGTAATTCATTCAGCTGGAGTTATAAGCGATTGCTTTTTGCCTGGGAAAACCAGCTCTATTTTCAAGCAGGTGCTGGCCCCTAAAATAGACGGGATTTTAAATCTGGATAAATTATTGCAAAAAGAAAACCTGGATTTTTTCGCGCTGTTTTCTTCCATTTCCAGTGTTTTCGGCAATAGCGGCCAGGCAGATTATGCTTATGCTAATGCTTTTTTAGACAGTTTTGCTTCTTACCGTAATAAATTGCTCGCGTCAGGCAAGAGAAAAGGAAAGACCATCTCTATAAATTGGCCTTATTGGGAAGACGGAGGTTTAAGGCAGGACAAGAGACTAAAAGGCTGGATCAAGAAAAGAAAAGGATTATCAGCCCTGGAAACAGAAGAGGGATTAAAGGCCTTTGACCAGCTTATTAAATTGGATTTGAGCCAGATTATTATAGTAAAAGGGGATAAGAACAAATTTGAGAAGTCCTTAGGTTTTAATTGTGATAAAGACGGAGCTGAACAAACCAATAAAAAAGAAATTAAGAATAAAGACAAAGTTATTAAAAAAGTTGAAAAAGACCTTGTGAAAATATTGGCTAGAGTCCTAAAAATAAAAGAAGATCTAATAGACGATAAACAGGACCTGACAAATTACGGCCTGGACTCGATCGTGATTATGCATATCCTTTATGAGTTGGAGTCGATTTATGGGGATATTGTTTTACCAAGCGTATTTTCCGAACATCAGACTATAAAGTCGTTGGCGCAATATCTGGTAGAGAATGAGATCATTTATCCGGAAGATATCAAAGCATGAAAAAAGAAAACAGAAGAAAAACACCAATACTGGAAGGCCAGTATATTAGGCTAAGAGAAGTTTCCCCGGATGATACGGAATTTATCTTAAAATGGAGAAATGATGAAAAGCTGGGCCGGTACCTGACATTTTCAAATGAAAAGCTTCTTAGAAAAAGACATGAGCTATTCTTAAAGGATTATTTTGATCGGGGTGAAGATTATTATTTTATCTGCGAAAAAGTAGACAATTCGGAAAAAATCGGGACATTCTCCATTTACAATATAGACCAGCACGCCCAAAAAGCAGAAATAGGCAGATGCTTTATGACTCCTAAAAACTCGGTTTACGGTTTTGAGATGATGATGATGCTCCTGAAATTTGCCTTTGAGCATTTAAAACTTAATAAAATCTACGGCATCCAGTTAGAATCCAATCCGGTTTTAGAGTGTTATTTAGCTTGCGGCGCTAATAAAGAAGGAGTACTAAAAGATCACCATTGGAATGGGCAAAAGCTTGATAATATAGTACTTACCGCCATATTTAAACACGAGTTTGAACCGGTAATGGACCGGGTACAGATGACTTTGAAATAGGTTTAATATGCCTGACTTGCCGGAAATTTCAGCAATAATCACCAGTTATAATGATGAACTAAATATTCAGGACACTGTTAATGAGGTCATTGAAGAGCTTTCGGCTCTGAAATTAACTAACTTTGAGATACTCATCATAGATGATTATTCCAAAGATAATTCACTATCTAGAATCCAGGAATTAAAGGATAAAAGAATCAGATGGTTCCAAAATCCTAAGAACCTAGGCCAGCACCAGTCAATTCTAAATGGATTTATGCTTTCTAAGGGAAAATCAGCTGTTTTTCTGGCATCTGACGGTCAGGATAATCCTAAGGCCTTAAAGGAGATGGCAGCCAAATGGAGGGCAGGCGCAGATATAGTGTGGGCTTTAAGAAAAGAGAGAAATGAGCCTTTAATAAAGAAAATACCAGCCTTGGTTTTTTATTATATTTTAAAAAAATCCAAATCTAATCTTCCCAAGATAGTTGATCCCGCTAAGGCAGATTTTGCTTTAATTGATCGAAGGATTATTAACTCCATATCAAACTCTAAAAAACAGATAGTCACAGTTCATGGTTGGTTGCTAAATAGCAGTTTTTCTCAGGAGCAAGTTCTTTATAAGAGAAGGCCTAGAGTAAAGGGCAGGTCACAATGGAGTGGTATTAAAAAATTGTTGTTAGCTTTGAGAATATTTAGAGAAAAGATGTCAGGATAAAGGAATTACTATGGGACCTTTTACAAGCGAAGTGCCCGGCACATTTCTTTTAAAGATCTTCACTAGGTTCGTTTTTATCTTTTTCAAGAAATAGTTTTAAATAGATCTTTTTTGTTTTAGAATCTATTTTTAGTTCATAGATATCCAATTCATTAATTTTTATACCCCAACTAGTTCTCAGATTTCCTGTAATATATTTATTGAGGTATTTTTCTCTTAATACCTGAGATTTTTCTCCGTTTTTTGACTGGATAAGATATAGATTTTCATCGCTACCTAATTTGAAGTCTTCAAGCATAGTATCTTTAAATGAAACCTTCCCGTTTTCATCCTTTTCTTCATTTTTATTTACAATATCTAAGTTATCTAGGATTTCGAGTTCAATATCTTGAGGATCAGTTTGTTTTTTCTTCTTCATAACACAGCACATAAATGTAATACCACTTGCAATACTTAACGATGAAAGCAAAACAAACAAGCTTAAAGCACCCAAAACTATTCCCCAAGGAAACTTATTTGCTTTACTTATTTTACTTATTTCACAGCCTTTTTCAGGATTGAATTCTATCCTTTTAGCAATTTCGCCAAGACTGCCCCAATTGAATGGATAAAGTATTACATCATCAAAATAAATATCGTTATTTAAAAAATAATTTTCAATAATAAACATCTGTTGTGTAACTTTTTGTTGATAGGTTCCCGGATTTATACTGGTTTTAAAATAAATTGCCTTTGCTTGAGCACGCAGTTGATATAATGGGGATGTTTTTCTATTAAATATCTTAATTTTTGTATTAGGTGACAGATTAGGTATGTGAAGTAGTTTATTATTTACATTAATCATACGCTGATACCTAAAAGGACGAACGAGTTTGGATTCATTAAAGTAGTTTAGTAGATTGTTCAGTTTGATATCGTTATTAGTGTAATTTACGGTAATACAATCATCTTTTATGTCTATTGTTGGCTGAAATTTTCCTGGTACACTGTCACAAGGTTTTTTTCCTTCGTTTTGTACAATAAAATTTGGTTTTTCTCAGGAGCAAGTTCTTTATAAGAGAAGGCCTAGAGTAAAGGGCAGGTC
>JBHPDY010000006.1:0-27831 GCA_042577605.1 Candidatus Margulisiibacteriota bacterium | reverse complement strand
AGAATATTGCTCTTATCATTTAAATTATGAAAATCAAAAACAGTAAAAGTAGTCTTCTCATCTAAATAACAAGCAATGGAAGGGATCACATATTCCTGGGCCAAAACCTGGCTGGCCAGAAGCAAATTCTCATCATAGCTGGACTTATCTTTCTTGCCCCAATTATTTTTATAGTATTCCAAATTAAAAACCAGGCTTTCATAAAAATATTCCAGACCAACAGTAACCTCATATTTTTGCTGGTAGTAATATTTCACTGCTTCCAACCAAACACCTATATCATATATGGGCAGCGAACCTTTAACCGCCAAGCCATAAAGATTGTCATTTTTATGACCATTACTATTATATGTGCGCTCACCTAAGCTGGTATAAGTAATAGCCACGTCATAATCAAACAGATTGGTCTTTAACCTCAAACCAAAATCCTCTGTACCGCTCTGGGTAACTACCTGCTGATCAAAAGTATCTGACCTATTAAACTGCGGCGCCAAAATAACATCTAACGAAGTATTGTCCATCGGGTAGACAGTTAGCATTACAGCATCGCGGCCAGTCTTGATATAGGTCGGATCAAAGGCAGCGCCTAAGGGTTTGGCATTAAAAATATCAGTCGGATTAAAATTATACCCTGTCCCCCATGCAAAAAGCTGCCGGCCAATGCTGATATCTGCCATGCCCAAAGAAAACTTCACACTGACTACATTCAGCCTATGCTCCTGGTCTTTAAACTCATATTGAAGGTTAGCTAAAAATTTATCCGGCTCTTCATAGTTTATAAAGAGATTGCCATAAGCCTCTGCTCTGGCAGACTGCTTCTGGGAAGCGTTAAAATTAGAAACAACTTCAGTAATAATGTCTATGGCTTTTAAAGAAGATGAAAACAAATAAATAACAAAAAATAAACTTATTAAGAAACGGTTCATTAATAATATTTTACCTGAAAAGCTATCTTTTTAAATATCTTTCGGAAAAAAGTTTCTTTTTTAATTTAAGATCAAATTCCACTTTATCCTCATCTATTTCAAAATTAGTAACTTTTTGGTTCCCAATTTCCTTCATAGTCATGACCAAAGGCACCAGATGCCCTTTGATCTTTTTAACTTTCTCAGATCTCAGAACTTTATACAAAAGATCTTTATGGTTATAGTATTCCATTTTCTCAGCTACGTAATTGCTTTTATTAACCGAGGCCAGGATATATTTATAAGATTTTCCTTTGTCCTTGGGAATAAGTTTCAACTTGTACTTCTTCTTGGTCTCTTTCAGGATTTCAGCTGTAAAATTCTTTGAATAGTTGGCGCTGATATCTTCATAACTAAAACTGGAGCCCATCATCCGGGATTTTTTGGCTGACTTGGAGAGCAGCCTTACCCGGTTAGTGCGGTTATTGTAATACCAGATATTATCTCCTACGGAAAGAATGGCAGTACCTTTTAAACGCGCCGGAGCTGTAAACCGCATCAGGGTTTTCTCCCCTTTTTTTCTTTCATAAGAAATCAAAGACATGCTGGTTTTTTCGCCTTTTTTATTGATAATCTGCATGGTGGCTGTCATTTTGGCGGTTTTGTATTTTCCTACTGCATCCATCTTTTTTAAGATGGATGCAGTATCTTTTGCAAAAATTTGAGAGGACAACAATAAGCCATTGATTAGAAAGCAAATTAATCCGTAAAATACTACTTTCCTAATTAAATTAGACAACTCTGATCTTCTTAAAAAGAAACTGTTTCTCATATTAATTAATTTTAGCAAACGAGCCTCCCATCGAACAGATTTAACTCATCCCCGTCCCTTCTCTTAAAAGAGAAGGGCGGTAGCTATTAGCAAAACCAAGAATAATTCTCAAAACTTCGTTCAGTTTTAATTCTATATCCTGATTCGTAAAGCGCAACATATTAAGACCAAGTTCTTTTATTATATTTTCTCTTAGTTCATCTTGTTCCTCTTGACAGTCGTGGATACTACCATCTACTTCAATAACAAGTTTTTTCTCATAGCAATAAAAATCAGCTACAAAAAAATGCTTCCTGTCATTCTCTTTAAAAACTATCGGATACTGCCGATAAAATTTTAAACCATTAAGCTTCCGATTTCTAACAGCCTTCCAAAACCTAGCTTCCGCTTTAGTCTGCCCCCTCCTTAATTTCCTCACAGTATCCCTAATCAATGTAAATGTCCCGTCATAGATCCATCTATTCTACCGTCCCTCTCTTTCAAGAGAGGGAACGAGGGTGAGTTAACATTCTTTTACACAAGATAAAATAACACCTAGAACACTGTAAGGATCTATCCATCAATTCCATCAACAACCTTAATAAGCGCACTCAAAAGAAAAATAGTAAGCAAATAAGCAAACCCAATCCCCATAATCAAGACCAAACCAAAAGATGCAAAACCCTGGTAAGTACTTATCATCATTGTGCCAAAAGCTGCCATGGTGGTCAGTGTTGTCAGTAAAATTGCCCTACCTGTACTCTTAATCGTAGGCAGTAACTTACCCTCGATCAAATACCTATGGATCAGATGCACCCCATCATCCACACCAATCCCAATAACAATAGGCAAAGCAATAATATTCACAAAATCAAATTTGAACTTGAAAATGCTCATGGTGCCAATCAAGAACAATAACATCAAACCCATAGGGATCATGGCTAATGCTGCATATTTAAAGCTGCGAAAATCAATGATCAGCACAATAAATATGGTAATAAGTACCCACAATAAAATCCTTCTTCCTTCTATTCCGGAAATACTCATAACTTTAGACATCAAGATAGAAGTACCGGTCATGGGTGTATCGATAGAGTTAATCTCTTTTAAGAAAATTGGCTGGAACTCATCACTCCAGACATCCCCCTCCGGAAACAAAGTAGTCAGAAAAGTACCGTCCTTGCCAATATAAGTTTCTTTTATGCTTTCCGGAATATCTGCCATGGTTATCACTTTTTTAGAGTTGCTCTTTCTTACCAATTCTTGGTGATAATTAATAAATACATTCTGGATATACCTTACAGAATCCTGATATGAATAAATATTATCTGCTAGCTCTGAGATGATCTTGCTGGCGACTAACTGGTCACATTTTTCAACAATCTTCTTCTCCCCGCTCATATAGGCCAGGTCACTTATTTCAATAATATTATCCCTTAACCTTTTCAGCTCTTTTGCTAATTCCTTTAAATAAAGCTTTTTATCAACTTGCCCGGCAACACCTTTCTTAATTTCTCTTAATGTAGCTAAACGCTTTACTTGCTTATTTTTCAAAGGCAAATAATTAGCAATGGACTCTATAATGCTTATGGAATCCAAATCTTCGGCCTGCTCTTTTAGCTCATGCGCTTCTGCAATAGTCTTACTAACGCCAATAGAATGGTCTGTACTAAAATCAAATTTCTCTATCAGCTTGTCATTTAACGCCAAAGACTCCAAACCTTTAGGCTCAATTTCCTTCAGGCTAACTGTAAAGCCAATATCTTTAAATTTAACTGCACAAACGATAGCAAATATCAAAAACACAATTATCACTATCCTCGGTCTGGAAAAAACAGCTTTCTCAAACATCGACATTACTGGAAAAACCTTTTTCCTTGGTTTTACCGGTTTACGACCAAAGATAAGAAAAAGAGATGGCAACATCAGCACCGAAGCCACTAATATACAAAGAATCCCCAAACCCAAACTCAAGCCAAATTCCGCAAATCCGCGAAAACTGCTAAAAGCAAACATACTAAAACCAATGGCCGTTGTAATTGATCCGGTAATCACACCTTTAACGGTTTTTTTAAAGACCTGGGTAATAGCTTCTTCGACCGATGTTCCCTTAAGCCGTTCCTCCGTATATAGGGCAATAATATGAATAGCATAATCTATACCCAGACCAATCAGGATCGCACCCATCATTGCTGTAAAAATATTCAAAGATCCAATAACCACATAAGTAATCCCCAATGACCAGATAACACCCACAATCAAAGGCACGACTGCCAGGATGGAATACCTGATCAAACGAAACCCCAGGTAAAAAATCGTTAAAATAAGCACCAGAGATAATGCTGAAGATTTATTCATATCACTGGTACCAGCATCCATCTCGTCTCGCTGGAGCACTAAAAAGCCGCTCACACCAGCAGTCACTCCATATTTTTCCTGGGAATCCTTGACCAGCTTTTCTGCCACTCTGATAAAAGGTACTCCTCTTTCTAGATCTGTCACTGGTATCGAAGTCCGGATAAAAATCACACCTAGGGTTCTATCAGGAGAAATCATATATTTTGGCCCTATCAGAAAACTCTCTGCGGTCTGGTGTATTTCTTGTTTATTTGAAGGTGGTTTTTTTAAATTGTTTAAAAAGTCTTCCAGGTTGTTAAAAACATAAAGCATTTCCATTTTATCTTCACTGATCTTTTCAGTTTCTTCGGAAGCTATATATTCTTTTTCAAAATTATTATTAAGTCCTTTGATATAATCTTTGATGCTGGCCGCAGTCAGTACATCTCCAAAAGATTTCAGGTCTTTTTCCTTTAATAAAAGCAGACCATATTTCTTTAGGAAATCTGTCTCGGTTTTATATAAAATTCTGTCTACATGTTCTAACTTCGCTAACTTATGGCGTACATCCTCTATATAACTAATAATGTTTTCTTCTGTACCTTCGATGACCACAGAAATAGTATCAATACCGGAAAAATTATCCAGCGCATCTTTATAAGCCACAATTGCCGGTTCTTTGGCAGGCAGTAGGTCCATCATCTGCATATTCAATTTGAGCTGGGATACCCAATATATGGAGAGAATGGTGAATAACAAACAACAAAGAAGTACTAGTTTATAGTGTTTTTTAATAAATTCGCCTAATTTTATTAACATATAATTCCCCGTCCTATGTCATTTTTTTCTTAATCTCTAGCTTAAGTATAAATCAAAAGGCATCTAGACACTAAATTTTCTTTGTAGTTTCCCATGACACTTACTACATTCTATGTGTCTGGCACCTCACATAAAGTTACAATAGCGTTTGTTACATAATGTAAGTTACTTGACGTAACCTAATGAAAAGGCATATAATTTTATTATGAATCCATTTATTTACGGCGGAATTATCGAGGAAAAAGCTCTTTGCAATAGAGAAAAAGAATATCAAGACATATTAAATACTATTGAGTCAGGAGTAAATCTATTTCTGTATTCTGAAAGAAGGCAAGGAAAAACCTCGTTAATTAAAAAGGTTATCTCTAATCTGGATCGAAATAAATATCAACCTATATATGTTGATTTATCAGGAACAGATGATATTCAAGAGTTTATATCATCCTATGTAAAAAACATAACCAAAGATATCAAAGGAGGAATAGATAAGATTATAGAATTTTCCAAATCAATATTCGGCAGGCTAAGACCAAAGATATCATTTGAATCCGATGGTCTCCCTACTATTAGCATAGAACTTAGCGATGCAAGTGTTATTGATGACACATTAGAAGATGTTTTAAACTCAGTCGTAAAATTAAGTAAAAGGCATAAAAAACGCGTTGTAGTTGTTTTTGATGAATTCCAACAAGTACTAGAATATCCTAGCGATAAGATTATAAGAATTATGCGGGCCGTTATCCAGAATCATATTAATACTCCATATATCTTCTTAGGCAGCAGAAAACATTTGATGCAAAAGCTTTATGATTCGCCTTCTAAACCTTTTTATAAAGCTGGCAAACATTATCCTTTGATGTCGATTTCTAAAAGTGACTGGACACCTTATATCGAGGAGAGGTTTAGAGCAGGGAACAGGATAATAAGCAGGGAAAATATCGATAAAATATTAGAATTAACGGATTGCCATCCTTATCATACACAGCATCTATGTCATGAGATTTGGGAAGTATCCTCTAATAATAAAATAATAAATGATGATATTATTGATAAAGCTTTAGAGACTGTCTTATCAAGAGAAAGCGGAGTGTATACAACAAGATGGCTTTCACTGACATATAATCAAAAAAAGGTTCTTAAATTTCTCTCCAAACATATTATAAGTGATAATCCCTTTTCGTATGATACTCTTCAGGAAATAGGGCTTAAGGGCACAGCAAGCTTAAATAGAGTTTACATTAGTTTGCTTGAAAAGGATATTCTTGATAGGAGTATCGAGGGAAAGTTGTACATCCAAGATAGATTTTTCAAAATTTGGATTAAGCGTTTATCTTAGTACCAGGTACTTAGCCTTGAAAAGGCACTTAGCGCCTTTTCAAGCTAAGTACCCTGTACAATTCTCATAAATTCCTGCATCTGATCATAATGAGAACCTTTCCAATACACCTTTTGACAGCCTAGACATTCAAAGAATTCCGTATATTGCTTGTCCAGGTCATCAGGCAGTTTATCAATAATTTTGTCCCGGTCTGTTTTTGCAATATCTCCATTACACTCCAAACAACGTGTAAAAGGTTGGACTAACGCTAAAAGATCAAACCGCACCAAAACTTCTTTAAGCTGCAATTTCGGATTCTGCGACCTAAGCCAATAACCATGTGTAACAAGTTTATTCTTTAAAATCCCCATATCCCTGGTGAGAATAATACGTTTCTGGTTTTTTGCGATTTTTATAATTTCCGGATCAGAGTATGTTGTCTCATATAAAGTATCAAAACCAAACATCCGCAAATATTTTGCCAGTTTACCCAAATGAACATCTAAAACAAATTTTGGTTCACGCAATGGTTTTGGTCTTAAATGAGTGGCTTCAGAGATATCTAAGCTTTCAAAAACCGGGTAAACAGAAACTATATCTTTATCCTGGAGCAGATATTCAAAAGTGACCGACTTCTGATTTACCAACACTAAATCAACTTCAGTATGCGGCACTCCTATAGCTTCAATGGCATCTTTAATGGAAGGAGTACCTGTAAACTCGTAGCTAAACGTATTTTTTCGTTTATCAGAAGTTAAAAAATCATTTAATTCTTCATAAAAACGAAACTCTGCTTTTTTCATTGGCATGTATTTTTAGAGAATAGAACCAACCTGTTCAGCCCAAGCAGGAACTTCTGAAGGATTAATACCAAAAACAGACTGCCCTAAAATATAAAACATAACCGCAATGATAATTACCCCAATAATATTAATAAGCAAACCAACCCGAACCATCTCAGCTATTTTTACCCTACCACTCCCAAAAATAATAGCATTCGGCGGGGTAGCCACCGGCATCATAAATGCACAAGAAGCAGATAGCGTTGCTGGAATCATTAATAGCAGCGGATTGATCTTCATTGCTACGGACATGGAGGCCAGGATCGGCAAGATCATTTCTGTGGTAACTGTATTAGAGGTAAATTCCGTAAGAAAAGTCAAACTAAAACAAATACTCACGATCATAGTCAAAGGATTCATCCCGGCAAGTCCGCTAAAGTGACTGCCTAACAAAGCTGAAAGCCCGGTAACCTGAAATCCTTTTGCCAAAGCAAAACCGCCGCCAAACAATAAAACAATATTCCAAGGAAGTTGTTTTAGAATATCCGCGCACATTATAGTAGCTGTAGAACAGCTTTTTGACCGCGTAGGCACAAAAAATAACAATAATGCCATCCCGATAGCTATAGTCCCATCATCAATAAGCTGCGGATACGGCAATAACTGGGCCCAGCCCGGAATAGTTATCAAGCCTAAAATAAGTTTCTTCCTAAAAACCCACAGCAAAGCAGTTAAAATAAAGGTCACAAAAACAGCCTTCTCTTCATAGCTCATAGGGCCCAGTTCCTGATATTCCCTGTTAATCACTTCCCTATCAATTTTCAGTTCAGCCGGAAAACGAAAAAAAACCTTTGTCAGTAACAGCCATACCACTATCAACATAACAATCGCTATCGGCAAACCCAACATCATCCACTGGCCAAAAAAGATCGCGGGTGCTTTAGGAAAGGTAATTTCAAAAATCCTGGCAAAAGAAAGATTGGGCGGCGTACCTACCAGAGTAGCCATCCCCCCTAAAGAACAGGCATAAGCAATACCCAACATTAAACACACTGTAAATTTATGGGCCCGCTGCTTATCAAATTCATCTTCCATTTGCAGGATAATTGCCAAACCAATAGGGACCATCATCATTGCTGTAGCTGTATTGGAAATCCACATTGATAAAAAGGCAGCTGCTATCATAAATCCTAGGACAATCCTGGCCGGACCTCCCCCAATAAGCCGGATAATATAAAGAGCAATTCGATGATGCAAATTATATTTCTGCATCGCCAGCGCAATCATAAAACCGCCCAGAAACAGAAAAATAGTACTATTAATATAGATAGGGGCTGTCAGCTTAGCTTTAAGAATCCCCAAAAATGGAAAAAGCACCAAAGGAAGAAGAGCAGTAGCAAACAAAGGTATAGCTTCGGTCATCCACCAGATAGCCATCAGAATAGCCACAGCTGCCATTCTGGTAACAAGCGGTTTTCCAGGTGAAAAATCACCAAAAACCAGCACTCCCAAAAAGGCAGCCAATCCCAAATAAAAACCCAGTTTTTGA
The DNA here is from genome assembly GCA_042577605.1 of Candidatus Margulisiibacteriota bacterium. Lineage (GTDB taxonomy): Bacteria > Margulisbacteria > Marinamargulisbacteria > JBHPDY01 > JBHPDY01 > JBHPDY01. The sequence continues at coordinate 19,310 of JBHPDY010000006.1, read as the reverse complement.
CTTAAACTACGTTTACTTTTCAATATAACTCCTCAACATTGGGGCTCTAAAGGGGCCTCGCTCCTTTAAAAACTATACCCTACTTTTTATCAGGAGATCCACGATCTCCGGATTAGTTAGAGTTGAGGTATCCCCGAGATTAGAAATATCTCCCGCTGCAATTTTAGTTAAAATCCTGCGCATTATTTTTCCGCTTCTGGTTTTTGGCAGAGCATCTGTAAACTGTATTTTATCCGGAGTAGCTATAGGGCCAATTTCACTGCGCACATGCTTTCTCAACTCAGCTGCCAGTTCTTCACTTTTCTCGACACCACTTTTCAAAGTTACATAAGCATAAATACTCTGACCTTTTATTTCATGCGGAACACCTACAACTGCTGACTCAGCCACCTTTTCATGCGCAACCAGGGCACTTTCAACCTCAGCTGTTCCCAATCTATGCCCGGAAACATTGATAATATCGTCCATCCGGCCCATTAACCAAAAATAACCGTCTTCATCAATACGAGCGCCATCTCCGCTGGTATATACACCATAAAATTGAGAAAAATAAGTATTCTTAAACCTTTCCGGATTACCGTAAACTGTCCTCATAAGCCCTGGCCAAGGTTTTTTAATGATCAACCAGCCACCCTCATTAACAGGCGCAGGCGATAGGTTTTCTTTAATAACCACCGGTTCAATACCAAAAAACGGCAAAGAAGCACAGCCCGGCTTTGTAGGACTAGCTCCCGGAAACGGAGTAAGCAGAATCCCGCCCGTCTCAGTCTGCCACCAGGTATCAACGATCGGACATCTGCCTTTACCTATAACATTGTGGTACCACATCCAGGCTTCCGGATTAATGGCTTCGCCAACCGTACCCAGCAACCGTAGGGAGCTAAGATCTCGGCCATTAGGCCACTTGTCCCCTTCCTTCATTAAGGCTCTTATGGCAGTAGGCGCAGTATAAAATATATTCACTTTATATCTTTCAACTATATCCCAAAACCTATCCTTTTCAGGGTAATTAGGCACCCCTTCAAACATCAAACTGGTAGTACCATTGCTCAAAGGCCCGTAAACAATATAACTATGTCCTGTTATCCAGCCTATATCAGCAGTACACCAGTAAATATCATCTTCTCTGATATCAAAAACATATTTAAACGTTTGGTTAACATAGAGCAAATAACCTGCCTGGGTATGCAAAACTCCTTTGGGCTTGCCTGTACTACCGCTCGTATAAAGGATAAACAGCGGATCTTCCGCATCTAACTGTTCTGGTTCACAGGTATCTTTAATATCCGGAGCAGCCATTTCTTCATGCCACCAGAAATCACGGCCTGGTTGTATTTGCACATCATTTTGGGCACGCTTTACAACAATAGCTTTTTTAGTTCCCGGTAAAGCATCCAGAGCTTTATCTGCATTCACTTTACTTGGTATAAGTTTTCCACCGCGATAATAACCATCTGAGCAAATAAGGAACTTGGATTCACAGTCCAGCATCCTGTCCTTTAAGGAATCTGCACTAAATCCGCCAAAAACAATATTATGCACAGCTCCGATCCTGGCACAGGCCAGCATAGCAATGGCCAGCTCCAGAACCATTGGCAGATAAAGAGTAACTCGATCACCCTTCTTCACTCCCTGCTTTTTTAGCACATTAGCAAACCTGCAGACCTCATGGTAAAGCTCCTGATAGGTTAAAGTTTTCTGATCCTCAACACTATCTCCTTCCCAAACAAGAGCAGGTTTATCTTTCTTATCCGTATTTAGATGTCTATCAAGACAGTTATAAGTTAAATTTATTTTGCCACCTACAAACCATTCATGTTTGCCTTCGGCAAAATCTTCAACCAGGACTTTATCCCATTTTTTAAACCAGGAAAGTTCTTCTGCCCTTTCTGCCCAAAACTTTTCCGGATCTGCGATAGATTCCTGGTAGAGCTTTTTATATTCTTCCATATTCTTGAGCCTTGCTTTTTGGCTGAATTCTTTGGGTGGAGGAAAAATCCTTTTCTCATCCATCATAGAGGTAAGGATTTTTTTATCCGGTTTATCCATTATCCGAATCTTCAGATAGTTCTTATTATCCTGGCGTTTATAAAAATGAGCATCTGTAAGTACTTGTATAAATACCAAACCTATACAAAGTTTCTCCGCATCATCCAAAGAAAGATATTGAGGCGGTGCATATTTAACATCAAACGGATTAAACTCCCTGCCGTCATCCTCCATATCAATGTTAACTTCATTATCCTTAGCTGAAAGACTAAACTGAATCCGGTGCTCATTATCATCGTCATAAGCATAGGAAACCAGATTAACGAAGAGCTCTTCCAAAACAAGGTTAATATCATATTGAACATTTCTGCTCAAACTATGGCATTTGGTGAATTCTTCAATTACCTGAGATAATCTGCGTAATTCTGTAATTTTATTAGCAAGTGTGACTTTGAATTGTTTTGTCATGGCTAATTACTCCTTATTCTTGTTAGAAATAGAATAAGTTAATTATATCAAACAAACTAAAAGGTAAAAGGGGTCTAAAAGGGTATAAAAGAGGTCTGATCCCTTTTAATTCGATTAACCATGTTCAACAATGCAATTAAAGATCTCCCTTTCTGATCCTCCGTTACCAGATGACAAGTTAATAAGTATACTTAGAGTATGGGTTCTAACAATCAGATCATCATCATTCAAAAGACCTTTAATAAAAAGGCAATTTCCAACAATATAATCACTGAGCTTCTTTTTTAGGTCTTTAGCACTACTACATGACAAGTTATAAATAATATCTACAGTTTTTTTCCTGACATTTGTATTTACATCTTTCAAAAGATTTTCAACAATAGAAATATTTTCAATAATGAAATTATAGATTTTCCTTTTTCGATCCTCATCTCCAAATAATGCGTTGAAAAGAATACGTACAATACTCTCCCTAACCGTAGGATCAGTATGTCCTAAAAGATATTTAGCAATAGAACTATTATCAACAATAAAATCATAGATCTTATTTTTCCGGTCATTATTACCAGCTAACAAGTTTGTAAGTAACTTTAAAGCATAGCTACTAACAGTCGGATCAGCATTTCTTAAAAGATCCTCAAAAACAGGAAAATTCCCAACAACAAAATCAAAGATATTCCTTCTCAGGTTTTCAGCACCGGATGACAAGTTAATAAATACACTTATTGCTTCTTTTCTAACAGTCAGATCAGTATCTTTCAAACAATCTTTAAAAATAGAGCTATATTCATCAATTAAACCAAATATCTTCTTTTTTCGGTCTTCTGAACCATATGACATTTTAGTTAATATCCATAAAGTATATCTCCTAACGATCGGATCACTATCTCCCAAACGATCTCTAACAATAGGATGATTTTTAATAATGAAATCAAATATCTTCTTTTTTCGGCCTTCTCTGGATGACAAGTTAATAAATATACGTATTGCATCTTTTCTAATAGTCGGATGAGCATCTTTCAACAGATCTTTAAAAATAGAGACATATTCATCAACAAAACCAAATATCTTCTTTTTTCGGTCTTTAGCACCAGATGACAAGTAAGCAAGTATACTTAAAGTTCTACTCTTAACAATTGTATTAGCATCTTTCAAAAGTCTTTTGAAAATAGAACCATTTTTACCAATAAAATCACATATTTTCTTTTTTTGATCTTCAGCACCACATGACAAGTTTAAAAATAAACTTACAGCACACTTCCTAACAATTGGATCTGTATCTCTCAAAAGATTTTTAACAAAAGAAACATTTTTAGTAAAAAAATCAAATATCCTCTTTTTTCGGTCTAGGTCACCAAATGACAATTCATCAAGCCTACGTACAGTTCTTTCCCTAATAAGTGGATGATCTTCTTCCAATAAGTCTTTAAACAAATTCTTGTTTGCACAAAAAAAATCAAAGCTCTCTTTACGAATACATTTATCATCCATTATTAGTATATTAAGTTTTGACAAAATACTTATTTTAATATAATCATTACAGCACCCTATTGAACCAAACAGATCATACATTTTATTTTTTGAAGATAAATCAGAAATCCCCTTATGAACTATCAATACGAAATTCATATTTGAGATTTTGTTTAGCCAACTCATTTCGCTATTTTCAAATTCATTAAGAAGCCCTTTCAATCCTTTATTTAAAAGTGCTTCTTTAATCATCAAAATAAAATTAGTTACACCGACAAGGGATATACCTGTTTTTGCATCAATATCCATCGTTTTTAATTCTTCAATGCTTAATGTTGTCTTTTTTGGAGCTTTCCTTACTTGTTTATTTCTATTAATAACTTTTTTGTGTCTGTCAGGTAAATTCTTTATAAATAGCGCCTTCATAGACTCTCCGCTAGGTGTTCGGCTGTTTTTTTTATACATTCTTCTGTTTGCAGCCGGATCACTGTCACTATCCCACAGCCCAACAAACAATTTTGGTTCAAGATATATAGCTACCGCAATTTTGCTCCCATTAGGAACTGCGACCCCCCCGCAATCACCCCAAAAGTGTCCCTGACCATCGTTAATACACGCTTTATACCATCCCTCTGGAAAACTAACACTCATCCTTTTGATACCGTCTTTTACAAGAGATTCTACAGAATCATATTCTTTAATTAAAACCTGGCCCTTTTGTTTGCTTCTCAAGCCTTGATTGATGGAAAAACAAAAAAAACCTTCCCTTCCGTTTTCGTACTCTGCTTTGTAATATATTTTCACAATAACATGATGGGCTTTAGGAACAATAACAGGAATCATAATAAAACTGGATACACAGGCTGCTTCTAAGCAATTAAAATAATTTTTAATCTCTGGCGAGTCTTCAGAAAATCCATTAATCCAAAGATCATTAATTATTGATTTAGAATTTTCAAAAGAACTATCCAAAGCATCAGGAGGCTCTCCATGTGATTCTAAGATTAATGAGCTAATACTTTTAAATAATTCCATTTGGGAAAGACCATTAGATCCACAGGCACTATATGATGATGCAAAGTGCAGCCCAGCCCAATAAATTAACCAATCTAAATCTTCACCTAGATTGAAGTCAGAATAGCTAATTAGTTTAAACATCTACTCCCCTATCAATGCAAATTTTATGTTATCTCTTTTAAGTTATCGTGAAATACTGTACTAAATTGCATTTCCCCATAATCAAGCAGACGCTTTTTGTCGCAATAGAATGAAATTTTCAAGACTTTTGTACGATAATTATTAGGATTCAAAACATCAGGAAGAAATTAAATAAAGACAAAAATCATCTCTGTAACAAAAAAGACAGTTAAAAAACATATTAGCAAACAAAAAATAACAAATTGCATTAAACTTGCTAAAACTTTTCGAGCCAAGAATTCATTATTAATAGATACAGATACTTTATCAAAGATAAATGATCCGACACTCTTCGGTTTAATGCTATCCAACAAGCCCCTACAAATCAAAAACCTTGCTACAATTAAACTTAAAGATTTTACCAGAATGGTTAAGTTCCTGGGTTTTATCCAAAGATTCAATAAAGAACTACCCGGGAAACCATATGAAAAAGCTTTCTCCTATTGGTACAAACAACTACTAGAAATCACATTAACACTAATTCAAGAAATCAACAAAATTGATTCTGATTCAGAAGAAATAAAATTAACAGCTCTATACAAAAATCAAAAAAACATCAGAATGACAACAACCATTGATCGTAACTGCAAATTAGAAATACTTAAACTGGGATTTTTACTAAATATAATAAAATCAGATGATCTGAAATCACAGGAAAAGCCCATAAGTTTTTTTTCAACAGAAGATACGCTAATAGTATTCCCTGAAGTAGCCAAATGGTTCTTCGAACAAAACTTTCCCAGGCTAACCGAGCTAACTTCCGCAATACACAAGCTGGTATGTTACGAAAATCTCAATAAAAGTAATAAGGAAAAAAGCTCTATTTTAAAGGTAGATAGTATTATCTTACATATGCACAAGCTTCTTGCCACGCCCTATAGTTCCAGTGAGAAGCCACAGGAGTTTGCTAAACACTTAAAAACAATGTCACTCTTTTCTGATTTTCTCGTCCAGCTATACGAGCAAAAACGCCTATCAATAGAAGTAGTTATTAGCATCTTTGTAATTAATAAAATAGATATATCAAAAACTATGCTTATGCCCAGATACGGAGACACACAGTCTGACTTGAAGAACTTTGAAAAAAACCTAAAACAAATTATCTTAGAATATACCAGCACCTTAACACACAAAAAACCCCAAAAAAAACCAGAAGGAATAAAAATGTTATCAACATTTTATCCTAAAAATATCCAAAAACCTGAAGAACAAGATGAAAATAACCGTAAAAAACAAACGCTACCATCTATAGCAATGGACTTTCTCCAAAAATTATTATCCAAATTTTCAAGCTCCCAATCTGAATTACCACACGAAGAATCAGAGAGCTTAACAAAAGAAGCTACTGTTATCAAAAAAGCTAACAATTATATTGGGCTATTAGCTATATATGAAAAGTGTGGTAAGAAAGAATTCAAACAATTTAATGATTTAATAGAAAAAGCCCCCTCACTTCATGATCTTCTTGAGTTATTTATGACATCCATAGACACCGATCAAAACGATAAAAAGCTTCCGGATGCTTTTAATACATTTATGAATAGCATTTGTTATATATTTCATCACCATGCTTCTGAAGCACAAAAAGATAAAGCTTCTTTATGTCCCAAATACATTACAATACTGAATAATAAGCTTAGCAAAAAAGATAATAATCATTTGAATCTCGCCATAGAACACTTTTTCCTAATGCGCCAGATATTCGGTAAAAATCACTTAATAGAAGTACTTGATAAAGCTATAATTGATCTTAGCTAGATTATCTCGCCTTGTACCAAACCGCCCTGCCATGACCATGTTGCTCTAATAATCCGCTTTTAACCAACTCTCTCAACCTAACTTTAACTGTATTTCGATTAATCCCCAGCTTCGAAACTATTTCAGAAATTGTAATCCTTTTTATGGGATTCACCAGGAACAACCTCATGACCTCCCATCTTCACCAGACCACCATTTTGAACAAGAAGACCATAGTTCGCTTCCACAATACCTGATCCCAGAAAGTGCTTTTAATCCTACCTTTGCCGGAAAAAAAACAGTATCATAAGTATTTTCCAAAAACTTTCCCGGAGATGCAAAAAAAGCATTAACATTTATTGCTGTTAATGGCCATCCTATAGCTAATTGGTATAGAAAATTATGAATTATAAGAGTCGGGAGATTTCCGATTGACTCAAGTAAAATTGCATTGGAAATCATTTGCAAAGCCAGTTTGGCTACAGTTGCTGAAATAAAAGCACCACCCGCTAACAATCCACAATATGTTTTTGAAAAGTATAAGCCTGATGCACGTATTTCTTTCTCAAGCTTCATTAGTTTTATTAAATCTTTCCCTTTTTGAATATCCTCTTCAGATTGGTTAGGAAATCTTTTTTTGAACTCTTTATCAAATTTATCAATTTTCTTTTGGATTTGATGGTGGCTATATCCAAGAAAAAAATCTTGCAGTACTGACAAATTAAATATAGAGGAATTTGGATCCTCTGGTACAATAGGTATCCCATTCTTAGTTTGATAAGTCATAAAAAATGATGGGTAAATCGAGGTTGCTTCAGTAAATTGTCTTGCTAAAATAGTAGCTATTGTGCCTATAACCGCTTCTGTTGTATTACAACCATTAAACACTTTATTGCAAAAAAAAGGGTAATACCCGCCTCCCCACATACCAGCTTTTACACCGAATGTTGCTAACCACATTAAAACAACAACTCCCCGAGCTAAGTTATGTGTCTGTTTATCTTTTTTAATATCTTCCGCTAACTTTATTAAATCATCCATAGATTTTTCTATTAAAAAATCTTCTGATAAAGCTAAAGTTTTTTTATAAATCATGGTCACCTCTCCTTAAAAAATTCTAGTTTTTTCATCTAGTCTTTCTTGGTATTCGTTCATTTGTTTGAAATAAACGCGGGATTCAAAGGGCGGCAGCCCTTTGAAAACCTTTATCTTCAGAGTTTGAAGTGCGCAGCACTTCAAACAACTGAAAGATTACCTATCTTGTTATTAACCGAACAAACTAATTATATTATAATTGAACTAATGCCCATAAACAGTTTTAAACTCCTTTTGATCTCGCTACTAATTCTCTTCACCCCTCACTTTCTCCACCCCCATTCCCTCCAAGAAACCATAGACCTAACCCTAAAAAACAACATCTCCCTAGCCTCGTCCCAAAAACAAGTAGAAAAAGCCCGCCTAGAAGAAGATTCTACCCAGAAATCGTGGTTGCCGTCGCTCAGTCTAGGTTCCGGATATCAGCATCTAAGTGAAACCGGCCAGCTCAATATGCCCACCATCGGGAACATTAATGTAGGAGTAAATGACAATTACGAAAACAATATCAATCTCTCCTATGTAATTTTTAATGGATTCGGTAAAGAATCCTCATGCAAGTTAAAAAAACTCCAGACAAATATCCAACAGCTAGTTTTTGAACAAAAACAAAAAGAAACCGCCTTCAAAGTAGTTTCCCTTTACAAAAAAATAGAATCTTTCCTGCTTCAAAAAAACATCTTAAATAAAGGCAAAGAGCGTATTGACCTGCAAATAGCTAAGGTAACATCTTTGATCGATAATGGTTTAGCGCTACCTATAGAACGCTTAACCTTGTCTTTATCCTTGTCCCAGTACGATCAATCTCTGCTGCAATTAGAATCCGATTACCAATCAATCCTTGACCAATTGCATAACTTTGCTGATGAACCTATAACCGTCCCCCTACCTCCTATTGCTGAAAATATAGACAAAAGACCATTAACAAACTCATCCCTACCCAGCTATACCAATTCTGAAATTCCTAAGATTAAACTCACTCAAAATGAACCTCTTAAAATCCTCAATTCTCAAAAAGAATCTATAAAAACCAATAAAAACCTAATAAGTTCCCGCTATTACCCAAGCCTGATATTTCAAACCGGATACCACTATTCAAAACCAGGCCTTAATCCAATGGGTAAAGAATGGCTTGATTACTATAATATCGGCGCCAAACTAAACTGGAAATTCTGGGACTGGGGCGCTATTGGCAGCCAAGCCCAGGCCCAGGAAAAGTTCCAGGAAAGTCTAGCCTTACAGATTGAGTGGCTAACAGAACAAATCCAAAGCCAGTACCGGAAAAGTGTTAGGGATTACCAGGCTATTCTCAAACAATTATCAGTCCAGGCCAAGGCTGTGGAGCTGGCAACAGAAAGGATAGCTCTTCTAAGCAAAAAAACTAATGAAGGAATAGCAACGGCCACGGATTTTCGATCCGCTGATACAGACCTGACCCAAGCAAAGCTAAAATATTTCCAGCTCCTTACCAATATTGCCCTTAAACAGATAGAGCTGGATTACCTAAGCGGAAAACCAATTAATAAATGGAGGCTGGGACAATGACCCGCAAAATTAAATTAAAGAACTCTCTCATATTATTTTTATTTCTTTTTATTATATTCATAACAAGCGGGTGTGCTAAAAATAATGACAAACAAAGTTATGACGGCCGTTTAGATGTTGAAATAATCCGCCTTACCAGTCCTATGCCAGGTTTTATACAAAAAATATCTATTGATCAAGGCTCATCTGTAAGTAAGAACAACATAATAGCTAAAATAAAGACTGATAAACTCCGGCTCCAAAAAAAACAAAACAAAATACAGCAAAAAGAACTGAACCTCCAGCTAAAATCCATTGCCTTAAAGCAGGCTCAGGTTAAATCAGACCTAGCCTTAAATAAAAGCCTGCTGCAAAAAACCAAAAGAATGGTACTCAATGACGCTGCAACACCATTTGAGTATGATAAGCTGCTAAGCAAAGTAGCTATTCTATCTTTGAAAAAGCAAGATATAGAATCACAGAAGAAACTGGTCCGCCTTAAAAAAGCCCAATTAAAGGCAGGCCTGGATATTTTAAATGTACAGTTCAGGGACTCTAAAATAAAATCCCCGATCAATGGCATAGTGTTAAACAAATATGTTAACCAGGGCGAATATATTCTCCCGGGAATGGCCATAGCTGAACTCGCAGACCTAAAACACTTAAGAGCTTATATTTATATTCCTCTTAAGAAACTATCCAATATCAAAATCGGGCAAAAAGCATGGCTGGGCATTGACGGATTACCTGAAAAGATCCCGGGCAAAATCACCTGGATCGCAGATCAAGCGGAATTCACGCCCAAAACAATCTTAACCCAAGAAACCAGAACAACACTGGTATATGCTGTAAAAATAGAAGTAGAAAATCCGGATAACCTGCTTAAAATAGGCATGCCCTGCGATATCTATCTAGATTAACTTATGACTGAATTCCCCCTTATAATCCAGGATTTAACTAAAAAATTCGTCCGGGAAATCGCTCTCAATAAAGTCAGTTTTTCTGTGCCTGAAAATAAGATATTCGGACTTATCGGCCCGGATGGAGCAGGCAAGACTACCCTTATCCGAATCTTAGCGACCCTTATGAGCTTTGACTCCGGAGAGATCCTCTTCCAGGACAAATCAATTATAGGACAGAGCCAGTATATCAGGAAAAACATCGGCTATATGCCCCAACGTTTCAGTTTATACCAGGACTTAAGTGTTGCCCAAAACTTACGTTTTTTCGGGGATTTGTTCAACGTCCCTATTACTACGCAAAAAAAACGTATTGAAGAACTATATAGTTTTTCCAAACTAGCTCCCTTTAGCCAACGAAAAGCCGGCGACCTTTCTGGCGGCATGAAGCAAAAATTAGCGCTCTCCTGTATCCTTATGCATGAGCCTAAAATCCTTATCTTAGATGAGCCTACTGTGGGAGTAGATGCTGTTTCCAGGTTTGAGTTTTGGGATATTTTACACAATTTGTCTGAACAGGGCGCAACTATTCTAGTTTCCACTTCATATATGGAAGAGGCAGAGCAATGCTATCAGGTAGGATTAATCTACAAAGGCTCCATATTAGCGCAGGGCAAACCAGACAAACTCATTGAAGAATATCCATATCCTCTTTATAAACTAAAAACCACAGATACCTACCAAACTTATTCCAAACTACATGAGCAAGACTTAGGAAAAAACTCCCAACTTTTCGGGGATACGATCCACATAGCAGATACTCAAAACACAGGCCTCAAAAACATTTCCAAGTCACTTAAACAACTGGGAATCACAATTTGTGAGCTTTTACCAACCGCTCCGAATCTGGAAGACTTATTTCTGTATTTAATACAACGAAAGTCTGAAAATGGATAACTGTAATTCCGAACCAATAATCGAAAAATCCGGCTATGCAGTCATAGTAGATAATATAACTAAAAATTTCGACTCCTTTACAGCTGTTGATAATATTTCTTTTAACGTCAAAAAGGGTGAAATATTTGGTTTTTTAGGAGCAAACGGCGCTGGCAAAACCACAACTATCAGGATGCTGTGCGGTCTCTTGATGCCCAGTTCCGGCCAGGCAACTATCAGCGGTTATGATATCTATAAAGAAGTAAGTAAGATCAAGAGCATCATAGGCTATATGAGCCAAAAATTCAGTTTATATCCGGACCTGACCGTTAATGAAAACATCCAGTTCTATGGAGGGATTTACGGGCTGACCAGACAATCAATAAAAGAAAAAACAGAGCAACTTTTACGAGAACTAAATCTGCAGGAGTATAGCCAGAACCTTGCTGGCTTACTACCCTTAGGTCTAAAACAGAGATTAGCTCTTAGCATTGCTATCCTGCATAATCCGAAAATAGTCTTTCTGGACGAACCAACTAGCGGTGTAGATCCTGAGGCAAGGCGAGAATTCTGGCTTCTGATCCACAGGTTAGCACATGAGGGAAAAACAATTTTTGTAAGCACTCATAATATGGATGAAGCTGAATACTGCCATAAGATCGGCATCTTAAAAGCCGGAAAAATAATTGCTCAGGATACCCCTGACAAACTTAAAACTGAGTATCAAGTTGATACTATTCAAAATGTATTTTTGGCAATTGCAGGATTAAAAAGATGAAAAAAACCTTTTTTAGTATCCTAAAAAAAGAATTTTTGCACATCATAAAAGATCCCCTGTCTTTGATTATTGCCTTTCTTCTACCTGTTATTATGCTGCTTTTATTTGGTTATGCCATTACTTTGGAAATGAAAAAAATCCCCACTATCGTAAATGACCACAGCAATACTATCCAAAGCCGATCAATCATAGAAAACTTAAAAGCCAGCCGGTTCTTTCAGATAAAGCAAGAATTAATCTCCCCTAGCAAAGCAGACAAGATATTTAAAAAACGCCAGGCCCTTTGTATTATTAACTTCCAGCCGGACTTTCCTAAAAAAAGCCAAAGCATTCAGGTATTGATCGATGCTAGCGATCCTAACGCCGCCCAGTACTGTACATATTATCTAAATTCTATTCTTTCCAAAATAAACATAAACTCCGGCTTCAGCCCTGGCCTACTCTTTGAGATAAAGCCCAGGTTCCTATACAATCCGGACCTAAGGGCGGCTAATTTTTTTGTGCCCGGCCTGGTTGCGGTCATTTTATTGCTGCTGAGCGCCCTGCTTACTAGTGTTGCCATTGTCAGGGAAAAAGAGACCGGCACTCTGGAACAATTACTGGTCAGCCCGGTAACTTCTGCCCAGATTGTAATAGGTAAGCTTATACCATATTTGACGATCAGTTTCTTAAATAGCGTAATCATCCTGTTTATCGGGTCCATGTTTTTTCAGGTACCATTCCAGGGTTCTATCGTTTTAGCTCTGGTGTTAATGTTAATCTATGTTGTTACCGGCCTAAGCCTTGGGCTATTCATATCCACAATCACCAGTTCTCAACAGATCGCTATGATGCTGACCATAGTAATAACCATCCTACCCACGATCCTATTCAGCGGTTTTATTTTTCCTATAGAAAGCATGCCTAAAATACTCCAGTTCATTGCCAGCCTGCTGCCCCCTAAATATTTTATTCATATTATCCGCAGCATAATGCTTAAAGGATTAGGATTCACAGAATTAATAAATCCGATCCTGGTGTTACTAGGGTATTCGGCTGTATTGATTTTAGTATGTATAAAAAGATTTAAGATGAAAATAGAGTAAAACTATGAAGCGCATATTATACTTAATGCAAAAAGAATTCCGGCAAATTTTCCGGGAAAAAGCAAACCTGGTAATCATTTTTATCATACCTATACTCCAACTGTTCTTATTAGGCTTTGCCATCACAACAGACGTAAAAAACATCGGTACAATTATTATTGACCACGACCAATCTGCCCTAAGCCGGGAGATCCAAGATTCCCTAAAAGCTGCCAAAACCTTCAACCTGCAAAAAATATCTACCTCTTATGTATCAACTATAGAAAACATCGACGCCGGCAAATCCAAGCTGGCTTTAGTTATTCCACCCAAGTTTGAAAAAGATGTAAAAGCCGGAAGACGTCCCGGATTACAGGCCCTGATTGACGGAGTAGACGGCAACACCGCAGGCATTAGCTTAAGCTATCTAAACATCCTAGCTAATGATTTTTCAGTAAAATGGCTCAAAACCAATCCAAAACTTATAACCCGTAATCCAAAACTATCCAGGCCCTATAAACTTTTACCTCGGATGCTTTATAATCCTGACCTGGCCAGCAAGTACAATATTGTTCCAGGTATCTTAGCCATGCTCCTGACTATGATCACCCTTATCCTAACAGCTATCAACCTTGTTCGGGAAAAAGAACTCGGCACCCTGGAACAACTGGTTGTTACACCGATCAAAAAACATGAAATAATCCTAGGGAAAGTGTTGCCATTCGTAATTTTAGGATTTATCTTACTTTGCGTTGGGATCCTTGGTGCCGGCCTTATCTTTAAAGTCTGGATACAAGGCAGCTTATTGCTTCTCTTTGGTATTTCCATTATTTACATGTTTACGACTTTAGGCCTGGGCATCTTATTCTCAACCATTGCCAAAAATCAGATGCAAGCAATGTTCTATGCCTGGTTTAGCACAGTATTAACTGTTCTTTTAGCAGGATTATTCATCCCTATCCAAAATATGCCTGATTGGGTCCAGGCCATAACCCTGCTCAATCCGGCCCGGTATTTTATAACCGTAGTTAGAGGAATATTTTTGAAACAGGCAGGTTTTTTTGATCTTCTGCCGCAGATAACCGTAATAGCTTCTTTTGGGATAATTATATTTTCTCTGGCTATTACCAGGTTTCAGAAAAGGATTAAATAAGAAAACCTCTAAAAATAACAAACTATCTTAGCTTGATTCCATATGTTAGGAATAGAGTCTGTCGCGAAATGCTAGGTAAATTTATGGCAAGTAGTTTTCGAGACAGGCTCGAATGATACTTCACTTATATATCAACCGTAACCATAACAGGTAAAAGCCGCTCTTTAACGCCAGGATTTTCAGGCATCAGGTATTATAGCCGGGCTTAAAACACTGTTTATGATCTAGCTATGTTATTGCAGCGGTGGTCATAGTCGCTTTATTAAACCTGGTCGGAATAATGAGCCTGTTGATTTGGTTACTGTATCGCCTGAATTAAAAAATAGGTTTAGATTTTAAGATTTTTTGGTATATATAATAATAAAAGGGGAGGGATATGGGTTATACAGTTCCATCCAGGAACCGTGGTTTTAGAGTTTCACTTTACAGTATGAAGCGTATGAGCGGCTCTTTTAATATTAAAAGAGCTATGAAAAAGAATTTGAAATTTTTAACTGGCTCTTTAACACATGTAAAAAAAAAACATTTTAAACAGCATATTATTAAAACCAAGCCATTGGTAAAGGAAATGTTTAAACTTATGCTGTCAAAATACAAGGGTTTACAGGTAGAAGCCAAAAATTCAATTAGGAGATCGATTAAACAAACTGTTAGAAGTGCAAAAACATGCAAAAAAACTCGCTACACTGTTAGTGGTTCTAAAATGTCTAGGGATCTGTTGTTAGCTGCTTTGCGGGAAATAAAAAGTGAGTCTCAATTTCAAAATAACATTGTTTTGGATAGTATTATTTCAGATATAAAAGAGATGGTTCTGGTTAAAAAGAAAGTTGATGTGCGAAAGAAAAATAAACCGCAAGTTATTGAATCCCGTCCCCAAATAACTTTCGTTGGCACCCCAAAACCCAACGCTGTAAGCCCAGAAAAGAACGATGTACAATTACCGGTAATAAAAAAAGATTCCTCTATGACATCAAAAACAACCTCTCCCCGAAGTAAGCTCAACATAAGTTTCTTCGATGCACCAGAAACAACAATGAACAAATTATTGTTCTCCCCAAAAAACCCCCAAAAAATACTGTCTAAAATAAATTCTGGCAATGTCGGTCTTAACAAATCTTTAGGAAAATATTTATTTATCAAAGGCGTTGATGATAAAAGTGACGGCGAACTAGAAATGGTCGTTAATAAATTGTATAGTATTCTTCTTGAAAAGGCACCGGACTGTAAAATAATAGAAGACAATAAAATTCTAGATGAACTAAAAAAAATGGAACCTGGTTTTAAAGAAAAACAATGTATCCTAGTAATGCCAAAAGCAGCGGCTACAAATTTATCCGAAATTATCCATGATTCAGAAAAATTTCCAGAATTCAAAAAAGATCTCAAGAACCATCTTATTAAAATTGGTAAGATTGCTTTCAAAGATATAATAACAGGTAACAGAGATAGATTTGTTCGAAGTAGATCCGATGGAGAAAACTTCGATACCAAATATTTAGGATGGCAAAGCTTAAACCTAGACAATATTATGTTTGGCACATCCTTTGACAAGGGTAGCAAAACTACTGCAATTGGCGCGTCTATATGCATTGATAATTTCTCTTTTAGTAATTTGAGAAAGCCAGAAAAAGAAAAAGAATCAACAAAATACTTGGTTAAACACCTTGATACCGTAGCAGAACACATTTGCAAAGGATTTGAGGTTTTTGTTTCATACGGAGATGAAGACCGTAATATACCACCAAATCCAGATGCTTCAATTGAATCAACCTTTGGCATATCAAGAAAGGAGTTTAAAGAACAATTGCTCATTGGTCTCCAAACCGGTTTAAAAGAAGTTAAGGAAAATGTTAAACTATCTGACTTTCAAAAAATTGAAGAAAAACCATTATCCGAAAATACGCAAAAACTTATTAAGCTAATAAAAGAAAAAGTCATGATAATACATAATACATAAAAAATGAGGTATATTAATATGCTATTAAAAAAATTATTGCCAATGTCACAAAAAAAAATATATGAAACAGAATTCTATGAGCTACTGCATGATAATTTATGCACAAACAGCATTGATACTATTGCTCAAATTAAAGATGTCTACAACAAAATCAAAAAACTTCACAACTTCTCACTGCCTAGATTAGAAGACTTACTAAAGGAAAAAAAAGGATCTTCAAAGTACCAGGAAATAAAAATAGAACTAATTGACTGGCTAGATGATTTCATTGAAACATAAAAAAAAGAAACATGAAAATAATCGCTGACGAAAATATTCAAGCCCTGGAGAGCCTTATCAGTCCACTTGGGGAGCTCACAAAACTATCTCCTAAAAGCATCAATCCCCAAAACCTTAAAAAGGCTGATGCTCTAATCATCCGATCCGTAACTTCTGTAATACCCAGCCTAATTGAAAACAGCCAAATAAAATTCATAGGCACAACTTCTGTTGGTTTTGACAACATTGACACCAATTATTTAAAGCAAAAAAACATCTATTTTACTAATGCGGCTGGTTGTAATGCCAACTCTGTTGTTGAGTACGTTCTATGTTCACTATTATATTTAGACAGCCTTAATAAAATATCCCTTAAAAATTCAAAAATAGGTATTGTAGGCGTTGGAAATATCGGTAGTCTTTTAGCTAAAAAGCTACAAGCATTAGATATAAAAGTCCTATTAAACGATCCCCTTAAAGAAAAAACATCTCCCAGCTTAGACCTCCTTCCCCTGGAACAACTAATGGATTGTGATGTAATAACTCTTCATGTCCCCCTAACTCACAAAGAAGAGTATAAAACACATCTCCTCTTTGATAAGCAGATGATCCGGCAAATGAAAAAAGGCAGTATCCTCATAAACACTTCCAGGGGCGAAGTAGTAGATACCAACGCCTTAAAAAAACATCTTAAATCCGGGCATCTTTCCGGCGCTGTCCTGGATGTCTGGCCAAATGAACCGCACATTGATACTGATCTCATACCTTTTTTAGATATTGCTACTCCCCACATAGCAGGGCATTCTTATCTAGGAAAAAGGAACGGCACAGTCATAATAAGAAACGCTTTTTGCCGCTTTTTTAATCTCCAAAAACCTGAAGATGATTTCAATAAAGCAGGCTCACAAAACCTTAAAACCATTTCTATAACCAAAGATATTAATCCCAATAATTTTATTTCAGAACTCGCTACCATTACCCAAAAAATATATTGGCCTATAAATGACCAAAAATCCTTAGAAAAGATCCTTAATCTAACTAAAAAAGACCACGCTTCTTTTTTTAGCAGCCTAAGAAAAAACTATCCTAAAAGGCTCGAATTTTCTCAAACAATCCTTGATCTCAAGACACAGCTACCAGATAAAGAAGTACTTTCCAAGCTAAAGGCATTAGACTTCCAAATTAATACCTCAAGGGAATAAGAAACACCCTACCAAATATATTGATTTGGAAATCCTTATTATTCAATTAAATTAGACTTAAAGGAGATTATGTAAAGCAGCTAGAAATTATCGGAGAAGCAGCCAACAATATTTCTAATAAAAAGGTAAAAACTAAAAACCGGTTAATATTTTTTGTATCTTTGACTTTAGATTGTTTAAATCAATAGTGATGATATCCCAAACTATCCTTGGGTCGATGTCAAAATATTCGTGGATTGAAAAGTTTCTAAAATCAACCATTTCCCGCCATTCAATATCAGGATATAAGTTTTTAATGTTATTAGAAATATTGTTGGCTGCTTCTCCGATAATTTCTAGCTGCTTTAAAGTTGCATTTCTGAACATTGATTTCTTATCGAAATCATCATAAGTTTGATTCTGAATATAGTCATTAATTTCATCAATAGCTTTTAGAATATGTTGAACTCTAAGTTTGTCACCTAGTTTTTTTTTCATATATCAATTTCTTTTCTTTATTAACGCGAGATTTTATAAATACAGATAAAGAATTAGGCGTAGCTAAATCTACCTTTTTTCCAAGCAAACCCTCTAACTCAAGATGCATCTTAAAAAAACCAAACCCTATAGGCTTCGAATGATCCAGCTCTACAAGAATATCGATATCGCTATCTTCAGTGTTTTCGTTTCTGGCGGTTGAACCAAATAGATACGCACGAGACACAGGCTTGCTTGAAAAGTAATCTGAAATACTATTAATTAATGATTGATTGTTAGTTTTTGTCATCATTATTCATTATATATTTTATCAGAGTGTTATTAGTAGTTACCAGGAATTATTTGAAATATTGATAGATTACCATAAAGGACATTATGTATACCATTATTCACTATTTTCAAAATACCTTATAATTAAAATATGAAGAAATTATTTTGTGTAAAAATCCCAGGGGCGCTATATCAACCGAACAAACCTTTAAAGGTAGATGATTATTGTATATATCCATTTGGAATACAGAATAATAATCGTGTCTTTAATAAGGAAGCATGTATTATCTTAGGATTTTCTGAGTCTTGTGATTCGGTTCGCGTAAAGAAGAAAATTCATTTAATAATTAGTTGTCTGCAATTTTTATTCCCAGTACCAAAGATGACTATTTATCATTTATTTAATGCATGCGAATATTTTTCAATTGATTACACCAACGAAAACGAGATTCATCAGATTCTTGCAAATAAGTATAACATTGAGATGTCGATGCTAAGTGAATATCCCAAAATATATAAGTACAATTTTGATAACCTGACAACCAAGCAGACAAGTTTGCCTGAAAATATTAATTTTTCAAATTTCCACAAAATATTTAAAGAACGGTTTTCATCCAAAAAAGGAGACGCCTTAAGGCTGTATTTACATGCGCTAGGCAATACCGACCCAATATACAATAATATATTTCATCAGATTACTCTTCTTCAAATAGTGTTTGAAAGTCTAATTGGTAAACCAAAGAATACAAAATGTAAAGAGTGCAATCAACCACGATATGAAGAGAAAATCACAGAATATCAACTTAGAATACTAAAAAAGCGATACTCAGTTGAGA
>JBHPDY010000005.1:0-29699 GCA_042577605.1 Candidatus Margulisiibacteriota bacterium | reverse complement strand
CGCATTTGGAAGCCTATGTTGTGGATTTTACAGAAGAAGATTTTTTCAAAGTGAAATTTCCGGTGGTTTTTTCCGATAAGGTATTAGAGATATTATTTTATGTGTAGGGATTGTTAAGGGCGGCAGCCCTTAACAAGACTAATTTCCAGCCTGTAAAGCGCATAGTGCTTTAAAAGACTGAATTATTATAATATACAAAATTGTTCTTGAAGTTTAAAATCTCTTATTATTAGAGAGATGAGGGAATATGAATAAAAAGACACGAATAGCAGTAATAGGAGTCAGAGGATTACCAGCCACTTCAGGTGGGGCAGAAGGAGTAGTAGAAAATATATCCGTAAACCTGGTCAAATCCGGTGCGGATGTCACAGTATTCTGCCGGCCGCATTACTGTGAACAGAAAGAGTCAAGTTATAAAGGTGTTAAGTTAAGATATGTTCCTTGTCTTAATACCAAGCATTTTGAGGCCATATCCCATACATTTATTTGTTCGCTGATAGCAGCTTTTGGCCCTTATGATGTAGTTCATTATCATTCGATAGGCCCGTCACTAATGTCCTGGATCCCCAGGCTGTTGGGCAAAAGAGTTGTTGCTACTTGCCATGGGCTGGATTGGAAAAGGGATAAGTGGGGTAAACTGGCTAAGATGTTCTTGAAATTGGGAGAAAAAGCTTCGGCTTTGTTCCCGCATGTTACGACAGCGGTTTCGCCAACTTTGGTAAAGTATTATAAGGATAAGCACAATAAAGAAGTGGTGTATATACCAAATGGGATTAGCGAGATCAATTATGCCCATTCGCCTGAGATATTAACGAAATTTGATTTGGAACGTGACGGCTATATCCTCTATCTTAGCAGGATTGTGCCTGAGAAACGACTGGATTTGTTAGTAGATGCTTTTGATAAAGTAGATACTAAAAAGAAATTGGTAATTGCCGGAGATGCTTCTCATACAGATGATTATCTGAGAAAAATCAAAGAAAAAGTCAAGGAAAATACAAACATAGTTTTTACCGGCCCGGTTTATGGGATGGACAAATATATTTTGTTTAACAATGCAGCGGTTTTTGTTCTGCCGTCTGAGCTAGAAGGCATGCCCATAGTGCTTATGGAAGCATTGGCTGTAGGCTGTCCTTGCCTGGCTTCGGATATTGAAGAAAATAAAGCTGTGCTAGAACCAGCGCCATACTTAAAGTATGGTGAGTTATTTAAACAAGGAAAGGAGGAGGATTTAATAGAAAAGCTTAATTTGCTATTGGCAGACCAGGAGTTAAGAGGACGGTACCAGTCCTTGGGGCCTGAATATGTGTTTACGCAATTTAATTGGGAGAAGATTGTAAAGAAGTACAGCGAGATTATTTCCTAAGAAGTGTAGCGGCAGAACTGGTTGCTATTAGGCTGAACTAAGCAAATTAACGGAAAACTAAAAGCAAAAAATAGAGAATAAAACAATTAGACAGTGTAAAAATGTTTAGTTTATGTTATAATTGGAAAAAATAAAAAATAAATATAAGAAGGAGATCAAAATGGATGGAATTATAGAGAGTGTAAAGAGTACTGTAAACTGGAATGTGGTCAGTCCCAAGGGCGTCAAGTTAGGTAAATATACCCAGCTTGGTGACAGCCAAAAGGTAACAGGGGAACAATTAGGTTTTACGCAAATAGCTTTTGCTGTAGATCCGAATGGTAATGTAAGAAATATCGTTCAGACAAATAAAGGCTGGGTTGATGTAACGCCTGATAAGGTAAAAACTGTGCAGAATCCTAAAACATTTAAGACTAATGAGGCAAATAAACAGATCCTATTAGATGTAAAAGACATAAAGCTGCTGAAAAAGTATCAAAAATAGAATATAAGCAGCTACAAGTTTCAAGAAAGGAGTTACTGCTGTAATGGTGGTAGCTCCTTATTTTGTATGGCGAAAATAGTGCGATTAGCATCTTTTTGTCTAAATAGCAGCGAAATTTATTATGGCAAGGAAATTTTCAATTTTTGATAGTGAGCATAACTTTACCCCAGATGTAAAAGAGGTAGCCTTTGATCCGGGAATATCATCCCGCTTTAAAACCCTGGAAAATTATTTTAAAAGTAGCAAGATTAGATATAATCCTGAAGAGTTGCAGAAGCTTCGTATAAAGATTAACAAGGATTTTTATCAACAAGTCAAACGTTTATGTTTGTTGGTATATGTCCAGGCAGAGAAAAGTGAAGATTGGGGAGATGCTGGGGAGCAATATGCAAAAGTTTCGTTTTTTAAATGCCTAATGAAGGTCAAACCTAATGAGAAATTAACTCAAGAAACAGCCTGGGAAGCTGAAGATAAGGTCCAGTCTAGTTTAGCTGAATTTGGTTTGAGTGATCTGACAGAGGGCCAGGCCAAAAAAGCTGTTTCCGATTACTCTTTTAATATTTTGGGCAGGAAATTTTCAGCAGATAATCCACAGAAGATTAATGAAATTATTTCTTTTCTTGGTGTTAAATATATGCTCCAGGGAGGCAAATCCGGGGATAGTGTTGAGTATATATTATTTACAGGGAAAAAGTCTTATTACAATGCCTATGAAGTTATTCTTATAGAGAAGGAGTATCTTAGAACCCATACCGTGATAGTTCCTTTGGCGGCATTAGTCGCTGAGAATACAGTATATATCCGGCAGGAGTGCCTGGAAACAATGTTTTATGGAAAATGGTTGATTTTAGTGCAGGACGATCAGCCAATTATCTCCAAAGCTCAAGACAATATCTATTTTAATATTTCGGCTGGTATGAGGGCTAAAACCATAAGCCTTTATAAAGCTCAAGATGAAGAATCTTTTTTAAAGATCAAGAATACATTTTTAAAAGATATGCGTGAAACAGTAATGTTCCATGAATTTGGCCATGGATTTACAGAGTATAACCTTCTATCCCTGGAAAATAGTGCGGTTTTAGATGCTACAGGAGTTTTTGAGCAAAATATTTTTCCGACTCTTTTAGAGGTTTTATCTGATTTTTGTGCCGGATTAGGTGCCATAAAAGGGCCATTTAAGAATATTGTGGATATAGCTAAAAAAGACAAAGCGCGTGCAGAGCGTATGTTTTATATGTATTTGGCAGATGTTTGGTTTTTTGATACAACCAAGGAATTTATGTATCTCTATACCATTGTTATGATTTTGATATTGCTTCGCTATATTGATGAAGACCAAAAGATTGACTTTAAGAAGCTTGAGGAAGATATAAATACCCAGGATACAAAGGAGAGCCTAAAGGACAATATTCTGAAATTGCTGATTGATAACTGCAAGCAAAAGGCAGAAATCCTTAAAGATATGGTTATGAAGACTAATTTTAACCTCTCAGATGGAGCTCATTCATTTCATTCTGTTAAAGAACTGACGCATGAGAACTTTGTGGATAATAAAGTCAGCATTGACAAGGAGTCCGGGCATTATCATTCTGAATTTTGGGGAGCAATGATGAGCTATGTGAGCTTATTATCTAATAATGGCGGAAAGTTTAAAAAGTATTTAGACGATACTAAATCAGAGATTCTACAGCTTCTTTTACCGAAAGAAATGGTTGGAAAAGCACAGGCAGCAGCTGGTTTTGATTACAAAGGATATATTGTCCAGGAGATGAAGAAAAGAGGCCTTTTTTACTTGGATGATAGGGTTTCTTTTTCAGATACAGACGTTTAAAGCTTTAAGAAGCTGGGAAAAACATAATAAAAACAAAAAATGATGTATAAGCATATTGTGCGAAATACATCCTTAAATATGAGGAGGATAAAATGAAAAAAACTAATAATGGCAAAGGTAGCGGTAAAACATTTGTGACTTTTAAGAGGATTGCGTTCAAATCTCCTGTAACCTGTATTTTAGAAAATGCAGATAAATGGATCCTAAAGAATAGTGAGGTTGGAAAAGATAAAGTAGACTTAAAATATTTTAGTATTATATACAAAAATTTATGGAGAATGCTGTATTTTGTTAGCGGAAAAAAATCAGAGTATAACCTAATATTTAAAAAAATCTATGAAATGACAAAAGCTCTAGATACTAAAGTGGGGCTTAAAAAAGATATGAAAAAAAAAGTTACTGGATATAAAACACTTTTACATACAAATAAGATTTTGGAAAAGGCGATGGAGGGGGTATTTGATCCACCTGACCAGAAGAGCAAGAAAAAGAAAATGGATGTGCCCAATGCTACAAGATTTATTAATGCATATCTTAGTCTTAAGGGAAACCCGATAACTAGGTTTAGTCAACTGGCACAGAGAGTAATGTTTACTATTTTTTGGTTAGACAATTGTTCAAATCCTTTATTGGTTCCTAAGCCGCAGTCTGCATGGCGCTTTTTGAACATGTTTAAGGGGAATGCTCGCGAAAATTTGTTAACAGACAGCCTGATGAACTTGATTAATAATTTGTGTAACAAAAAGTTGATGTTTATGGATTATCTTAGGGTGAAAAAAAGAAGTAAACTTGAACCGGATGATGCCTTTATAAAGGTGATGAACTTGGTGAAGAATTATACTATAGGTAATTTAAGTTATTTACAAACGCTAGAATTACAGGAGAAGTTGAGGAATTCTGGGAGAACGACAGATGAAATATTGGCTTTTGTTGGTGAAGGAACAGCTACTTCCTCTTCTTCCTTCCTATCTAGCTTTTATAATTCATCACAAAGTACTTGGCGCGATCCCTTTCCTACTACAAAGTTCCTTGGGGAGAAGAAGGCATTTTCTAAAGAGGAGATTAGAAAGCTCCTGGAAGCTTATAGCGCAACAACGAAGAATATATATCCACCAAAGGTATGCGGGGAAATCAATCCATTTACCCATTGTTTTCAGATTAGTTTGAACAAATTTGAATTATGTTTGCTTAATAAACCTACTGTGTTGTCTCGCCGGATATTTAAGCAGATTAAAAAATCTGTTGATACTAATGCTCAGAAACCTGTTTTTGTTGAGGTTAAGGAATCTGATGATGTTTTTCAATTAAGAAAAAAAATGCTTGTTGTTAAGAATTGGATCTTTACGTTGTTACAAAGTAAAGACGACGGTGATAAAACAGTTAAAATAGATGAGAAAGATATTTTTAAATTTGAAGGGTCCAAAAAAAACGCCTTGGTAGAGCTGAGAAAACAGCTGAATCAGTACTTAAGGCTGTATCTCGAAAAAACTTATATTAGTAAGGAAAATGGGAAGAAAGCTTTTAAGGAAAAATATACATTAAATAAACATCAAGATGCGATGGAAACATTTGCAATGTATTGGGGGGGGCTGATATTTAACTATCCAATCGGATGTAAGATAGTAACTACGCTGTCTTTTAAGGGAAATGTTGTTAATGTGCCGAAAGAGGAGCCAATTTTAGTTGCCCAAGTCAGTTTTAAGCCTGGTCAAGACTTTCAAGACGCGATGAGGGGATTTTCTTCTCCCCAGAAAGATTTTCTTTGGACCCCTAGCGGCGAGGAAGGTAAGAAAGTGCAGAAGAAAAAAGAAAACTTTAAAGAGGGAATGTCTTTGAAAGTTACTAAGCAGGATCACTTTAAAACTCTTCCTAAAGAGTTTATAGTTGAACTAAAACGATCTGGAGCTGAGAAGGTGTCTCTCGGAAATGGCTCTGTAATGTATCATACATATAGGATTATGGATCCTCTTTTTGTTAATCCTGTTATTAGTTTGGAAAGCATAGACGGCAAAAAGAAGCAGTATGAAGTTATGGGTATAATTTGCCAGAGGGGCAACTTGGAGAAAGGGCATTATTTTTGTTTTGTTAAAAATGGGAAGAAATGGATAAAATATGATGATACATCTGCCAAAGAGGTTTCAATGGAAGAAGCTATATTAGAGGCATCAAATTCAACAGCGCGTGGATTCTATTTGAGGGAAATCCAAAAAAAGAAGTAAAAACCAATAAAAGGCCCGCTATATACTGTAGAGTTTTTTTATTGTAATATTTACCTTTAATTAAAGGATAAAATGAAAGTATTAATTACTGGCGGTTCCGGCTTTTTAGGTATAAACCTGATTAGATATCTTTTCTCAAAAGGCATTAAGGATGTTATCAATCTGGATATTATTGATTTTGATTATCCGGAAAAAAATAGCGTTAATACTATTGTAGGAGATATCAGGGACCAAAAACTTGTGGCTGAGATTATGCCTGAAATAGACATGGTTGTCCATACGGCAGCTGCTTTGCCTTTGTATACAAAAAAAGAAATATTTTCCACTGACATTGACGGTACTAAAATCTTATTAGAGGAAGCCTTTAACAATAAAGTTAAAAGGTTTGTGCATATTTCATCTACTGCGGTTTATGGTATTCCGGACCACCATCCTTTATGTGAAGATGACAAACTTGATGGTGTTGGTCCTTATGGCGAAGCAAAAATATTGGCAGAAGAAGCATGTTTGGAATACCGCGAAAAAGGACATTGTGTACCCATTATCAGGCCAAAGTCGTTTATCGGGCCGGAGAGGCTGGGGGTTTTTGCTCTTTTTTATGACTGGGCTATGGATGGAAAGAATTTCCCCATCATTGGTAACGGAAAGAACCGGTACCAGTTTTTGGATGTTGAGGATTTATGCGAGGCAACGTATTTATGCATGACACTAGATGAAAAAGTGGCTAATGATACTTATAACATTGGCGCCAAAGAGTTTTCGACAATGAAGGAAGACTATCAGGCTGTTCTGGATTATGCTGGTTTTGGTAAAAAGATTATCCCTTTTCCTGCCTGGCCGATGATCTGGACTTTAAGGTTTTTGGAGATGTTAAAACTATCGCCTTTATACAAATGGGTTTATGAAACAGCCGCTAAAGACTCGTTTGTTTCCATAGATAAAGCAGAAAAAAAACTGGGCTTTACACCCAAATATTCCAATAAAGATGCTCTGATCCGTAATTATAAATGGTACTTGGATAACCTAAACAGCTTTAAAGGCCAGAGTGGGGTTTCACACCGCGTTCCCTGGAAACAGGGGATCTTAAAGTTGTTTAAGTTTTTCTTTTAAAATTTATGCTGACGCTGACTATAAAATATTCGATTTTTGCCCTGGTTGCTACGGTTTTCAATTTGTTAGCCCAGAGTTTGACATTGAACCTTTTTTCTTTTTTCAAATATAATTTGTATTTTTCTATTTTAATGGGTACGGGAGTGGGATTGATAGTTAAATATGTTTTAGATAAAAAATATATTTTCTATTATGCGACCAGCCATATTAAAGAAGATATTTTTAAGCTGATTATTTATTCTCTTATGGCCGTTATTACAACCCTGATCTTCTGGTCTTTTGAGCTTTCTTTCTGGCACATTTTTAAGAGCTCACCGGCAAAATATACCGGCGCTATATTAGGCTTAGCCATAGGATATTTTATAAAATATCATTTAGATAAAAAGTTTGTTTTTGTATAGTATATGAAAATGGGATTTTAAGGGCGAAGCCCTTAATGAAACTATTTTTTTTTAATTTATGCGGCATTTGCCGTATAAATTAAAGAGAGAAGGAGCGCAGCTATGATAATAGTTACCGGTGGAGCAGGATTTATCGGCAGTGCCTTTGTCTGGAAGTGTAATGCAGAAGGCCTGACAGATATTTTGGTTGTAGACAATCTGGGTAAATCTGAGAAATGGCAGAACCTGGTCGGATTGAAGTTTGTTGACTATATGCATAAAGAGGACTTTATCAATAAGGTAAGGGACGGGAAATTTAAGAGTAAAGTGGATAGTATTATCCATATGGGGGCTTGTTCTTCGACAACAGAAGAAGACCTGGATTTTTTGATGGAAAATAATTATCGCTATACTCAAACTTTAGCAGAATGGGCTTTGAAGAATGATGCCAGGTTTATTTATGCCAGCAGTGCTGCCACATATGGGGATGGTTCATGCGGATTTGAGGATAAACATGATGGCTTAACTTTTTTGAGGCCGATTAATAAATATGGTTATTCAAAGCATATTTTCGACCTGTATGCACTGTCTAAAGGCTTGATAGATAAAATAACCGGACTCAAGTTTTTTAATGTTTTTGGCCCAAACGAGTATCACAAGGGCGATATGAGAAGCGTTATTTGTAAAGCATATGAGCAGATTAGAGATACCGGAGCTTTAAAATTATTTAAGTCGCATAGGCCTGACTACAAGGATGGGGAACAGGTGCGGGATTTTGTATATATCAAAGACTGTATAGAGATCATGTGGTGGCTTTTTAATAATAAGAATGTAACAGGTATTTACAACATCGGTACTGGCAAATCACGAGGTTGGAACGACCTGGCAAAAGCAATTTTCATAGCAATGGAAAAAGCTGTAAACATCGAATATATTGATATGCCGGAAAACATAAGGGATCAGTATCAGTACTATACAGAAGCAAGGATGGATAAGCTTGAGCGAAAAGGCTGTCATCATCATTTCAGTTCCCTGGAAGCAGCAGTTAGTGACTATGTAGGAGCATATCTAAACAAAGGGCAAAAAAGCTTAGTTTTTTAAACCATATTCAGTTATTTGAAGTAAACGCGGGATTTAAAGGGCGGCAGCCCTTTGAAAATCTTTATCTTCAATCGTTTGAAGTGCTCAGCACTTCAAATGATTGAGAGGTTATCCACAAATGATTTGTTGACGCTTGCTTTGTTTGATATAATAAGGTAACTAATATAGTTGTATCCTACTGAAGGGGAAAAAATTACCAAATTAATAAGGAAAAATATATGAATTTAAATAAAGGATTTATTTCACCGTTTTTTAGCAAAATGTTTAAGAACTTGCGCTGTGACCTGGGAATTGATCTTGGGACTGCAAATACGCTTGTTTTTTCGCAGCGGGGAGGAGTTATCATTCAGGAACCGTCGGTTGTTGCTTTGGACAGCTTGAAGAAGATGGTTTTAGCAGTAGGCGACGAAGCTAAGAGAATGATCGGTAGAACTCCTGGTAACGTAATAGCTGTAAGGCCGCTAAGGGATGGAGTTATTGCAGACTTTGAGATAACAGAGACAATGTTGAAGTATTTTATTAAAAAAGCATTGCCTAAACACACACTTTTAAAACCAAGGATCATTGTTGGTGTTCCATCAGGGATTACAGGAGTGGAAAAAAGGGCTGTTTTAGATGCTACTTATTGTGCGGGGGCTAAGGAAGCATACCTTATTGAGGAGCCAATGGCAGCTGCTATCGGAGCAAATTTGCCTGTTTCTGAGCCGACTGGAAGCATGATCGTAGATATTGGCGGAGGAACTACAGAGGTTGCTGTTATTTCTCTTGGAGGTATAGTTGTTGCCAAGTCTATCAGAGTAGCAGGCGATGAAATGGATGAAGCTATCATTTCCCATTGCCGTGAGAACTACCGGTTATTGATCGGCGAAAGGACGGCAGAAGAGATAAAAGTAGAGCTAGGCTCAGCCGCGGATACCGGGGATGAAAAAACAATGGAAGTTAGGGGCAGGGACCTGGTTTCTGGTCTGCCTAAGACATTTACTTTAAGCACAGCAGAAATCAGAGACGCATTAAAGGAACCCGTTAGAATAATTGTAGATGGTATCCGTACTACCTTGGAAAGGACGCCTCCTGAACTATCTTCGGATATTATGGACATGGGTATTACATTAGGCGGCGGCGGCGCGCTTCTTAAGGGGTTGGATCATCATATTCAGGCAGAGACTAACATTTCTGTGCGCTTGGCAAAAAATCCTTTGGAATGTGTTGTGCTTGGTACCGGCCAAGCCTTAAATGAACTGGAAATTCTGAAAAAAGTATTGATTTCCGAATAGTATTATCTCTAATACAGGGCATGTAAACGGCCCGTATGGAAGCTATCCCAAAAGCCCCAATTTCACTGATTCTGCTCCGTTCGCATATGTCTAGATATAGCGAACTACGCATAATCAGCGAACTTGGAACTTTTGAAACAGCCCGTGGTGCTGATTTTTAGTAATCCCTGGAGTTGAATTTCTAGTCAGCTCAAGGCCTGTTATTAATTCTATGGAAAAAACATCTTTATTTAAAGTTTTAATAGATAAGCAGCTGGTGTGCCCTGATGAATTATCAGCTTTTGAAGGATTCTCAGATTTTGATCTATATAAAATAGCCAGGGAAAAATTTCATGTTCCAGAAGAAAAATTACATAGCGTTATTTCAGATGCCTATAAAATTCCATTTAACAACCTAAGTGCCCTTGTAATAGATCCAAAACTTAGCGAACAGCTTGAAACCCGGGGACTGGTTCAGGATAGATTGATCCCAATATATAAAGAGAATAATACTATTTATTTTGCTACTGATAATCCCTTTTTGCCATGTTTGGATGATATTAGAAATACAGAAAAACAAAAGGTAGAGCTGATTCTTGTGCCTTCTACTGACATTAATAACCACCTTGGCATAAAAAAAGATCAGCCACCGTCTGAGACTACAGTTTTGGATCAGGTATTAAGGCAGGCAATAGAGAGCAGAGCTTCAGATATCCATATTAATAAGGATAAAGAAGAGATTAATGTCATTTTTAGAATAAACGGTAAATTATTTCAGATAAGAGAGTATGCCGGAGAGCAGGTTAAAAAGTTAACAGCGCTGATTAAACTGCATTCTCATATGGATATTTCCCTGATAAACAAACCTCAGGACGGGCGTTTGACCTATAAATATAAAAATGATGGGTTTGATATCAGGGTTTCGTCATTGCCGACAGTATTTGGCGAAGATTTTGTATTAAGGTTATTTAATATAAAAGATCTGGACCTAGAAATCGGTTCCCTGGGATTTTCATTGCGGGCAGAGGAGATTATTCAGGAGTTACTGACACAAAAGTCAGGATTGGTACTGGTAACAGGTGCAACCGGTTCCGGGAAATCCACAAGTTTGTACGCATTTTTATCTTATTTGTTGGCCAAGACCGGCAAAAATATAATTACTTTAGAAGATCCGATAGAAACAATTATTAAAGGGATTAGGCAGTCACAGGTTAATCCGCGTATCGGGTATGATTTTGTAGGGGGATTGCGGGCGATCTTAAGGCAGGATCCGGATATAATTATGATCGGCGAGATCAGGGATAGTGAAACCGCAAAGATTGCTTTACAGGCTGCTTATACCGGACACCTGGTGCTTTCAACTTTGCATACATGTGATTGTCGATCTACTTTGTTGAGGTTGAAGAATTTTCAGCTGGACCCGTTTTTAGCAACCCAGACCCTGAAGGGCATTATTTCCCAAAAATTGGTGTTAAAGCTTTGCCCTGAATGCCGGATTGAAGCAGTAAAAACAGATGTTCCGGGAGGTTTTAAAAGAGACTTTCTGCCAAAGGGCTGCGAAAAATGTTCTTATACAGGATATGAAGGCAGGACTGTGCTGAGCGAGGCGCTGCATGTTAAGGACAGAGGTAAGGTCTGGGAAAATAAATTTGCGGCGGATATGGATTTGTTGATAAAGAATAATACCTATTATACATTTGAAGAAGATATTAAAAATAAGGTAAACACTGGACGTGTTTCCTATAAAGATATATTAAAAGAGTATGTATTTTAGACCAGCGGAAATAATTGAGGTTGTCAAAAAATTACAGGAAGGGAAGATAGGTGTTTTCCCTTTTGATACTATTTGGGGGCTTACAGGAGTTATGAACAGGCAGGTTGTAGAGAGAATTAACGCCCTAAAACAAAGGAAGATAACAAAACCTTTTATTCTACTTTTGCCGGATATTACGGAAATAGGCCGATATGCTGATGTACCGAAGCATGCCCAACATCTTTTACGTGATTACTGGCCGGGTGAAGTAACTTTTATTTTTAAAAAAAAGGATACGGTCCCGGATATTGTAACCAATAACTTGCCTACAGTCGGCATTCGGGTGCCCAGGTTTTGGCCGTTAATATATCTTTTAGCTGAGCTGGGGGAGCCGATTATTTCTACCAGTGTAAATATAACATCCCAGGTACCGGAAATTAGTATCGAGGATATTGATGCTGATATTTTAAAAAAGGTGGATTTTGTTTATCAGGATGTTGAACCTGGTTTGGGTGAGCCGTCTGCGATTATAGATTGTACTAGGGAAAATGCCTGTTATTTGATAAGAAAAAATTCTGTTTGTTCAAGTTTGGGCACTAAATAATGATGGGACGTAATGTATTTCTCAGGGATAGTTTTGCGAGCGCTTCTGAAAATATGCTTTTTGATGAAGAGATGTTTACGAAAGCGCAGGGCTTGACCCATGATCCTGGAAGTTCGTGCCAGCGGTTTTTTAGGTTTTATTCGTGGACGCAGCCTTCGGTGACATATTGTCATAAAAGGGGCTTGCCATGTGATTTTACGGACATAGATCATTCTTCCAGGTTGACAGGAGGGGGGCTTGTTTTTCATTCACCTGGGGATTTGGTATTTTCTTGTACGTCAAGAATTGAGGATGATTTTTTTCCTCAGAAGCTAAAAGATAAGATCAGTGTTATAAGTAGGGCGGTTCGAAATGCATTTGAATGCTTTGATATTAAATTGGCGGCTAAGCCGGTTAACAGATTAGTTGATGATATTGGTTTTTGTAAAACTTATCATAATCCTTTTGAGCTTTATGATAATAATGAAAAGATTGTCGGCTTGACTCTTAGAAAAGCTAAAGCAGCATTTCTGATTCAAGGAATTATCCATTTGCAGAAAAGTCCGGAAATATTTTTCAGGCTGCCTGAGAAGTATCATAAATACCTAAGCAAAGGATTGACTGAAGATAATCTTCATATAGAAGCTCTAACAGAGCAGATATTTGCCAGGTTAGTTTAAGCTGTATTCTACAAGAGTTTTGGTTTTGTCTATAACGTAGTTTCTAATATTGAATATCTGAAAGGTTTTTTTTGTTTGGGATAGTTTTGGGATCTGCTTGTTAATAGTGCTCAATGGTATGAAATAGTATTTCTTGCCTCCGTCACGCAGATATAAATAGTTTTCAATTATTACAAATTGTTTTGCTTTTATTTTTTTTAGGCGCTTTGAAATGGTTTTTGAGAAATTGCGGTTCATTTTTGCGTTGTTCATGACGTTATGTCCTTTCAATAAAATGTAGTCAATGGGTATTATATTGCAATAAATAATAGTAGTCAAGATAGGGCGGCGGCGGGCGTTAAAGAGTAGTCAGGCGGACAAGGCTAGCCAAGAAAGCTGGCCTTGTTAATTATTTTGGTTTTATTGTTTAAATATAGAAGGAATAGGATTTTGTTTTATGCTTGGAGAGATATGTAGTATCATTATTAAGAAATTAAATTGTGTATAGATTGATGTGCATTTATTTTTAGGCCTTGACCGATATCCTAAAGCAATTAGTGGGGTACAGGAAATTATCTATGAACGTAAAAAGTAAAATTAAAAAAGCCATAGATGCTACAGAAATAGCCTTTTCTTATAAATTTAGGAATAATAAAATATTTGAAAAGGCTAAAGTTCAAATAGATGAGGTATTTGGACTATTAAATAGTTGGAAATTGGGTTTAAATAGCCAAGATGAATTAAAAGCCTTTTCTGAAGTTAGAGAAAGAGAAAGGTATTTGCAGACTTATCAAGCAGCCTTAGACAGTGATGAGGATAAGAAACTTAAAGAGTATTTTTCGAAATTAATCTTACCATTTACTTCCGGCTCAAAATTTTGTGATTATTGTTATCGGAAACCTAGAGGATATCCGGGGGATTTTGTAATGATGGATATGATCTGGAAGGGTAGATTGGAACCAGCGAAAAATAGATATTTAGGTGTCAATGATTTAGGAAAACTAATTAATGCTTACACCTTGGACTTGGATATTTGTGAAGCAAATATTCTTAGGACAAAAGCTTTTACAGATTTTCTGTGTGGGAAGAAATTTGTAGACTTGGCTAGTATTGGCTCTGGTTCTGTTATTGAATTGACTGAGCTGGCAAAAGTAAGAAGTCTTGCAAATGCTAATATTTCATTATTTGATTTGGATGAAGGGGCTTTGGATATTTCTGTTAAGAAAATAGAGCCGTTTTTTAATTCTGTTAATAGAGTTCAAGGGAATATAATCAAAACGGTTCTTAAAGCTAAAGAAGATTCTTTTGATGTTATTTATTCTTCTGGACTATTTGATTATTTTTCTGTTGAGGCATGTAATAGAATTTTGAAGAAATTGTGGTTCTGTTTGCGCTCCGGTGGTTCAATTATGATTTCAAATGTTCATGCTGAGAATCCTTCTAGATTTTGGATGGAATATGTGGGAGACTGGTATTTAATAAATAAAACAAAGAATGATATGTTAAATATGACCAAAGGTTTGGAAAATATTAAAATGGGGCATTACGATATAGATGGGTATAATTGCTATCAATATATTATTTTTACAAAGTGTTAGGTGCTCATGTTTGCATTGAATTTTATGACCATTTCCGGTCTGCTTATTTTTGTCAGTTGTTTATTTATCGCAGTATTTGTTTTATTTAATAATCATAAAAAAATACAAAATATTACATGGGCTATTTATTCTATCTCTGTTTCTTTCTGGGGATTTGGCTTAATTGTTGCTTTTGCTGCTCAAGAATATAAAGTTGCTTTGGCTTGGGGGACATATTTAAATTACGTAGCATTATTTATTCCCATATTATTTATTCATTTTGTAGTTGTTTATTTACATAAACATATAGAAAATAGATATTTAATACGTTTTGGCTATGTTTTCACCATATTATTATTTTTATTATCTTTTCAGTTCCCACGCTACTTCATAGCTGATGTGGTTCCTAAACTTAGTTTTAAATTTTATCCTTCTGCAGGGCCCTTGTTTTATGTATTTGCGCTGTTCTTTACTTTAGTTGTTACTAAGGGACTTTTTGATCTTTGGGTGAACTATAAAAAGCGTCGAGATAAGCAATCAAAATTATTATTAGCCGCAGTGCTTATAGGGTTTGGTGGCGGTTCTACAACATTTCCGCTTGTATTTAATATGCCTTTTTATCCAATCGGAACAATTTGCCCAGCGATACTAGCAGCAATGGTTGCATATGCAATAACAAAGCATAATTTATTGGATATTACTACAGTTATAACAAGAACTGGATCATATATCATTACATTTGGTGCATTTACATTAACTATCCTGTTCCCATATAAATATACCCCATTCCCATTACTTTCAATTCTAATGTTAGGCTTTATATGGATCGTATTCGGAGATAAACTTCGAGAAAAAATCCAAACAACAGCCGAAAAAAAATGGGTAACAGACTGGTATGATCCGCCAAAAGTTGTTAAGCAGGTATCAGAAAATTTATCCATGCTTTTTGTCCGGGATGAGATTATTGACTCTGCTTATAGTGTTATTAATGATGCTATTCCGGTTAAGACACATCTTTTAATTATTGGTGAGGCTGATCATGATGGTTCGCTTTATCACTATAAGGCAATTAATAGTGACCTGGCAGCTGAGACCGGATTTGATTTGGAGGATGGTTTAATAGCGCTTTGCAAGAATACCAAGGTGCCTATACTATCCAGGAATCTTGGAAAGGATTTGAGGGAGAAACTAAAGATATTTGGATTTAAAAAGAATTATTGTCTGCTGCCTTTGCATACTCCGGATACTTTGGAAGGAGTAATTGTTTTAGGGGAGAGGCTTTCTGAGGCAGCTTATAGCCCCAAGGATACAGCGTTTTTTGAAACTTTGATTGATGTGATTTCTCTTATTTTAGAGAGGATGCTTCCTTATGAAAAAATTAAAAAAGACTATAACCAGACCTTGGAGGCAGCCGAACGCATGTCCTACCAAGCGTCTTTTTCAAAATTGTCTTTAGGTATCGCGCATGAGATCCGTAATCCTTTAGCTGCTATTCGTAGCGATGCAGAAACCCATACCGCGGATATAGAATCCTTTATCGTCCCCTGGAATGGAGTTGTAAATGAAGAACATTTTACAGGCTTGCTTCCAATGGACCAAAAATCAGCGGATATTATCTTAAAAGAACTTCAGGAAAAAGAGTATTTAAATAATGAGTTTTGTCTGACTGAAAAATTTGATCCTTATTCTGACGAACTTGAGATTGATCTGCCTGATGATCTGAAGAAGTATGAATGTGATATATATACCCTCCTGTTTGAAATTAATAAGAAAAAAGAAGTTACAGAATACTTCAAAATGACCACTGATATGGTAGATAGGGTAGTAAACATAACAGAAACAATGCTGAAATACGGTATTGCAGATACCCAGATCAAACCGGATTCTTTTGTGAAGATCGAGGGTATTACATTAGAAGACTCAGAGCAAATATGGCATGAGCTGGTTAAAAACAAATACCTGGGTAACGAGGGCGGATTGCTTAAGAGGTTTAGTCCGGATGCCCCTGGTTTTACTCTCGAATTAAGTTCAAAGTTCGAGCTATATGAAATTGCTATTATTCATTTGTTAAAAGAAATGCCGGTTGTTAAAAAAGAAAAGCT
This sequence comes from Candidatus Margulisiibacteriota bacterium, assembly GCA_042577605.1. Taxonomy (GTDB): domain Bacteria; phylum Margulisbacteria; class Marinamargulisbacteria; order JBHPDY01; family JBHPDY01; genus JBHPDY01. Next base: position 13,281 of record JBHPDY010000005.1, on the reverse strand, counting down.
GGAGTTAAACAAGGTTTTGGATTCTGTATTTTCCCTTTTGGAAGGTACTTTTAAAAAAGAGAGTATACAATTTAAAGCTGATATACTTGAAAAATATTATGTTCTTGGTAATGAGTTTAGGTTATACCAGGCGTTTTTTAATATTGTTAAAAATAGCATCCAGGCTCTGGAAAAAGTCGCTGACAGGCCTAAGGAAATTAGCTGCAGCATCCGGAATGCCAGTTATCTTAATTTAAAGAGCAAAAAAGTTGAGGGATTGGAGATTGTTTTTAGCGATAATGGGCCTGGTATTCCAGAGGGAAATATTTCCAAGATAATGGACCCGTTTTTTACTACTAAGGAAACGACCTTTGGTAAGAATTTAGGATTAGGATTACCTGTTCTCTTTCAAGTAATAATTGCTCATGGGGGAGTAGTAAAAATAGATTCAGAGCTTAATCGGAAGACAGAATTCAAGATATGTCTTCCTCTTTTTTTAGATTAATTTTTATCATAGGCTATTTGTGACTAAATTCGTTCGTGGTCTTTTTCTTTATTATTTTTCCAGCGCATTTGTGCGCTGGAATTATGGGCGCGAAGCGCCCAAAAACATAGTGGGAATTTGAGTTAAACTATCCTTCACTGAAGGATTAAAAAATTGCCAAAGATAAAAGGCTTAGCCTTTTATTTTGTTATTTTTTAATCCTTCAATAAAATAAAAAACTCCGCAGTCCATGTCCTCATCAGAAACTATTTTATTTGCTGGGATATCCAATTCTTTTAGTTCCGGAAAGAAGACATAAATGTCTTTCATTTTCAGAGTTTTGGATTCGTTTTTGCGTTTTTCGTATAGTTCATCTAGTAATGAGTATTTTGCTCTTTCAGGTACATTTTTAGCTATGATTATATCGCCTAACTTTTTGAGTTTCACCAGAAGATTCTGTTTTTGCAATACAGTTGTCATTTTGTAGATAAGCTCTCCTCTTTTGTATGGTTTTACCATATACTCACAAGCATATTCTTTCATTGAACCAATAATAAAATCTTTTTCCGGATAAGCAGTTAACATAATTACCTCAGTATTAGGTAGGAGTTCTTTTAATTTTGGCAGCAGCTCTATCCCATTAATATCCGGCAGGCAAATATCCTGGATGATCAGGTCGATATCCGGATGTTTTTCAGCTTTTTCCAGGGCTTCTTTGCCGTTGCTAGCTGTTATTAATCTGTACCTTTGCTGTCGGATTACACTGGCTATTGCTTTCTGGGTAGGTGGATTGTCCTCAACTAAGAGCACTGTTACTTTTTCTGAGGAAGTTTTAGTGCCAGGTGAAGAAGTTTTTGAGCTTCTTTCATTAAAAATTGATTCAAAAGTTTCTTTAGGTAGTATTTTTTCAATAGCTTTTTTCATTGGCTTTAAGCCATTTATAATTTCTGCGGGTTTTTTAGTGTGAAGAAGTAAACGGTATAAATGGTCAAAATTAGTTATAAAATCAATATTATTATGGGCTTTTACAATAGTGTCTATCATAGAGTTTTTTGTTATTGGTTCCTGCAGGCAGCTATAGGCGCCGGCTTTCATCCAGTTGATAATATTTTGTGGATTTTCTTCCGGGGTTATTACTATGATTTCAGCTAAGAAGTTTATGTTTTTTATTTTTTTTATGGCTTCTTCTACTTCTCGACTCGGAAGCGGGTGCCTGATAGTCACTATCCTGATCTTGTTTTTCAGCATTTCTAAAGTTGATAAGCCTTCATCAAGATCATAGGCTACAATTACCTCAAACTCAGGTTTTAAGAGCTTTGTTAAAGAGTTTGCTTTTAATAAGTTTTCACCAATGGCTAATATAATAGATTTCATTCTACCCTCTCTTTACTTATAGTTTATATGGAGTATATTCCCGGTTTTAATTATGTTTAAACACTAAAAAGTATGAGTAATCTTAGCGGACTTTAAAAATGAAGTTGAATGTATTTTTAACGATGAAAAAGATTTTATGCATTGTTCCACTAGCTAATGCTATACTTAAATATGATAAGCAAGAAAATTCTAAGGAGCCCAAAATGAAAAATAAATATATCCTAAAACTATCCTTTTCTTTATGTCTCATTGCCATATTTTCAACAGCTGCTTTCGCCGCAGGCTTTGAAGCGACAATAATTGGTCTTAGAGGAACTGTTTTAGCCGGTGCGCTTACAGGAGTTGCTGATGATGCCTCTGCTGTTTATTATAATCCTGCGGGATTGGCTATGATGAAACCGGGCGCAATGGATTATGAAGTTTCGGTTGGTGTGATGCCTACTGGTTTTGAGTATACAAATGCGGTTAATGGAGTTAAAAGCAAGAGCACTGAATTGGCTTTATTTCCATCGCTGTTTCTCTCTAAGGCTGTGAATGATAGTCTTGCTTGTGGATTAGGGATTTATGTTCCATATGGTGGCGGGGGTGTAAAGTACAATGTTAATGCAGCTTTAATTGAACCTGGTACGACACTTGAGTTTGCTTCTGGTTTTCTGGCTTTTTCTCCAGCTGTTTCGTATAAAGTTATGCCGGATCTTTCTGTGGGAGTAGCTTTAAATATTTATTATGGTTATTTGAGTAGCAATTTAACATATGCAGCTGGAGTAATGGGGGCAAATGCAGTTCCTATTGAACAGAGCTATAGTGGCATTGCTGGTTATAATGCGCATATTGGTGTGCTGTATAAATTATCCGAAGCGATGAATATAGGTTTATTTGCCAGAACGCCGACTTCCCTTGAAGTTGATGGCAAGCGTAAACTTCCGGTAGATGAAAATTCAAAGGCTAAAATGACGGTTCCTTCTAAGGTAGCCTTAGGATTAAGCTACCAGGTTAGTGATGCGTTAATGACTGCTTTTAATGTTGGTTATGTACTTAACGAAGACTTAAAAGAAATAACTTTTGCCCATGATTCAGGCGATGTAGTGCAGACCACAGGCTATAAGAACATTTTAGATATTGGTTCTGCGGTGGAGTATAAATTGTCAGATGTACTGATGTTTTGTGTGGGTTTGAGGTTTATGAGTAGCGGTACTAAATTGGGCAGCATAGATTATATTGGCTATGATATACCTTATGCTTCCGTGACTACTGGCTTGGCCTATCTTTTATCCTCAACTCTGGAGATTGATCTGACACTAGGTTGTTACTCAGCATTTGAGCAGGAGAATAGTGGTGGCAAATATGGGGCTAATCATATTCTAGTTCAGACTGGAGTGAAGGGTAGATTTTAAGGCCGGAGCTTAAAAAAGGGATCGTAAATCCAGCTATATTTTATGGATAAAAAAACAGTTTTTATTACTGGTGCTTCTTCAGGTATTGGCAAGGGCTTGGTATATCGATTTGCCCAAGATGGCTACCAGGTTGCAGCAGCGGCAAGAAGAATAGACCTTCTAAATAACATTGCCAAGGATCTTAATAAAGAAAACAAACTTGTTCTTCCTATATCCTGTGACGTAACGAAAAAATCTGAGGTCTTGAAGGCAGTCCAGGTTTGTCATGAACAACTGGGTCAGATTGATATTTTTATTGCTAATGCAGGGCAGAGTATTTCATCCCCCGGGGAAGAGTTTTCAGCTGAGATATATGAGGAACTCTATAAGACCAATGTGTTTGGAGTAATCTTTGGTTTTGAAGCAGTAATACCGGATATGATAAAGAGAAAATCCGGCCAACTTGTATGTATTAGCAGCTTAGCCGGGTATAGGGGATTGCCGCAGTCTGGGGCTTATAGTTCCAGTAAAGCGGCTGTAGCAGCTTTGACCGAAAGTTTAAGGATCGACCTAAAGGAATTTAATATTAAGGTGTCCTTGATAAATCCTGGTTTTATCAAGACACCGATGACAGACCGGAATTCTTATTACATGCCTTTTTTAATGGGAACTCAAAGAGGAGTGGATAAGATTTATAGAGCAATCATGCGACAGAAGTCAGTTTATGCGTTTCCTTGGCAGTTAGCTTTATTGGTTCGTCTGTTAAGGTTGTTTCCAGCCAGAATTTATGACTTTGTTTTAAGGAATAGGAAGAATATTAAGAAGAGTTGATTTTTAAACAATCGACTTTTGTGTAATTAGCTGTTCCTGTCTTTTTTGACAGGTGTTAAAGTTTTTTCAAAATTTTTGAGTACTGTATTAGATATAGGTTCTTGAGTGTCATATTTTCCATCAGAGAATTCATATGTTTCTTTTATTACTTTTTTACCTGTTTTATCCATAAAGGTATTTATAAATATTATTATAGTAAAATGATCCTTTTGGGGCTTTATCTCGCTCCCGGATCCAATACCTTTTATTTCAAACATTTCCGTATTTACCAGAGCTTTGATTCTTCTCACAAAATGGTTGTCAACCTTTGTGACTTTAATACTACCAAACTTATTTTCTAGTTCGGTTTTTAAAAATCTTGAGTTTGTTGTTCTTCGTTTCGCAAAGTTTTTTACTGATGTGTTTTCTTTTTTGTCATAAAATGAAGCTACTTTTTTGCTCATTTTGGACTCCTTATTTCATTGTTTATTTTCCAAGTAGCCATAGCTTTTTTATGCATTTTTGTGAGTATTGTTACTACTTGTTGGGCAGTAAGTCGATGTTTTACACTATTTTTTGATTTAGGATTATGATACATCATTTCTTTTATTGTATTAAGTAAAAATTCGTATGAATTCTTTGGTTCTTTATATTTTGGTTCATTTTTTGATTTAAGTTCACTAACTAAGTGGAGTGCCCCAAATCCTCTCAAGGGTACTTTGAAAGGCTTTTCGAAAAAGCCAGGGTCCATAATGGGGATAGCTTTTCCCCCTTCCTCTGTGAAATGATTTGGTTTTGCAAAAAGCTTATAGAGTAATGCTCCCATAGAAAATATATCTGTTTTAGGAAAATCCTTGGAATTTTGTTCACTGTCGCGAATAACTTCTGGAGCCACATAATTTGGTGTGCCAACGAAGTTGTGTCTTTCTTTTTGTTTTCCTTCTAGAGACTTACAGGTACCAAAGTCTACTATTTTAACTATTCCCTTTTTTGTAAGCATAATATTTTCCGGTTTGATATCCCTATGTACAAAGCCCCTTGAATGCATGAAAAGTATTCCTCTACAAATTTGTAAGGCAATCATCAAATGGTTAGGATTATTAGGATCAAGTTTCATTTTTCTAAGGCCGTTATCTTTGAATAAAATCTTTTTTAAATTTTTCCCATCGATGAATTCGGTGATTAGAAAGAATTTATTGCCATCTTTTACTCCGCGAATAAATTTCATAATGTGGTTATTTCCCTTAAGCTTATATAATGAATTAACTTCGTTTTCAAAAAGCTGGAAAGCTTTTAATTTTTTGGTGGGTTTGAACTCTTTAAGAGCATAAACTTTTCCTGATGGGCTTATAACTTTATACACATTACCATAAGCTCCACCCCCTATTGGGAGGCCTTTTACTTTTAATGGTTTGTTTCCAATTGTCACGCTTTGGAGAATGCCATTTTTATATGTGGCTTTCCCCTTTTGAATGAGTGTTTTAGATTTCATCTTTTTACCATTTTTATATTCAGCGAGTAGCTGCTTTTGTTGAGTTAATTTACCAGTTATCATTTTATAGTTTTTGATGTTGAAGGTTCCTTCGAATTTTTTGCCGTTTCTCGCATAAAAAGTGCCTAATACTTTTCCTGTTTTATGGTCGATCCTTTTAATAACAGTTCGAGCAATAGAACCTTTTACAAATACTATTTCTCCATGCATTAATTTTTTTGTCCTAGGACTAAAAGTACCATCTATCGTCATGGCTTTGCGAACTTTTTTTCCTTTCACTAAGTTGCCAGTATTTGGATCGAATATTTCTCCTTCAATACGTTGCAGGGTGCTACCTTTTGGGTAAGTTATGAGCCCCTTCAATAATTGTCCGGTTTTGTTATGAAAAAGACCAGATTTAGAGGTTCCGTTACGGTAGTTTTTTTGTCCCTCTACTACTTTCCCTGTTTTTAGATCGATTAAGTTAGCAATAATTTCTTTAATAGGACCTTTACTAAAACTTATACGTCCACAAAGAAACTCATTAGATTCAGTATCAAATAATCCTCGTTTAGTAGTACCGTTCTCTGTTGTTAAGCTCGTTTTTATGAAAGTCTTTTCGGGCCTAGGTCTTTTTTTAATACTCATTAAGGGTTTTAATGATTGATCCTGTATAATACTTTGTTTTTTCTCTTTAACTTCTTCACCGTTTCTAATTTGAATTGGTTTGCCATCAACAATTCTTATCCCGGTTTTTAATTCATCAGAATTTTCGTAGAACTCTCCTTCTTGAATAGTAAATTTGTCATTAGCTTTATTATAGCCAATTGTTCTGATAACTTGTTTATTTTCATTTATTTCAATATCCCAGCCTTTTTCAGAATCATTGAGAGTTAAAATCTTTTTAGTGGGATTGAATTTTTTTACTTGTAATAAAAACATCTGAATAGAGTATCTTTTAGAAAAATGAGGTAAGCTCTTTGCAATATCGGATACTAGGTTAGTTAATTTTTTATTAGGAAGCTCTTGTGTTATTTTAAAGAGGGTGCGTATAAGAAAATATTTGTCATTATCTTCCAGTTTATTTTGAGTATTGATACTTTTTGTATCTGGTTGTTTGAAATGTTCATATATATTCTTAGTATGTTTTTTTATGACGGGAAGTTCATCTGGCTCGTATTTTAGGTTTAGTTTTAGGTTGCTTATATTCGCTGATACTGAACCAAACATATGGTCCCTCCCCTAATAATTAATTATTCCCATTTATTTGGATTTTTAAACCTAAGGATACCCGAAATATTTTATGGCGTTAAAAAGCCTTGTCTTTTTCCAGTTCTTCCAGGGTATTTTTTGGCAATTTGTTAAAAGCGTAATTCTTTATTTCCTGTTTGGTTACAGTGAGTTTTTTCTTTTTAGAGGAAGGGCTGAGGTACATATGCTCCATCATAATATTTTCCAGGATGGATCTGAGCGCTCTGGCGCCTTCTTTTTTCTTGGTGGCTATTTTTGCGACCAGTTTTATAGTATCAGTCGGGAAGTCTAGTTCTATGCCGTCCATATCCAATAATTTTTTATATTGTTTGGTCAAGGCATTTTTTGGTTCGGTTAAGATTCTCATTAAAGATTTGGTATCAAGATCAAAAAGGGGCGCGATTATCGGCAGCCGGCCGATCAGCTCAGGGATAAGACCGAACTTTAAGAGGTCTTCGGATTGGATGTGGGAGAAAAGCTCTTCTTTTTTGACTTTGGAAGGCAAGTGGGTTTGGCTTACAAATCCGATCTTGCGGTCATTCAAACGCGCTTCAATGATGGGCTCTATACCATGGAAAGAGCCGCCTGTAATAAAGAGTATGTTTGTAGTGTCGATAGTAACATAGTCTCCCTGAGGATGTTTGCGGCCTCCCTTTACCGGTACATTAACTTTACTACCCTCCAGGAGTTTAAGTAATGCTTGCTGCACGCCTTCGCCGGATACGTCGCGGGTAATTGATGCGCTTTCTGATTTGCGGGAGATTTTGTCTAGTTCGTCCAGGTAGATGATACCTTTTTCTGCTTTTTTGGGATCATTCCCGGCAATCTGGTATAACCTGAACAGCATTGTTTCCACATCTTCGCCCACATAACCAGCTTCAGTGATAGTTGTAGAATCAGCAATAGTAAAAGGTACATGTAATAGACGGGCCAGTGTTTGTGCAAATAAAGTTTTTCCTGTTCCTGAGGGGCCGATTAATAATATATTGCTTTTCTGAAGTTCTGTATCGTGGTACAGGGTTGAATTGAGATAGAGCCTCTTATAGTGGTTGTAAACTGCCACAGAAACGATTTTTTTAGCTGTTTCCTGCCCGATAATATAGTCATTTAAGGTTGCATGTATATCTTTGGGAGTGGGGAGTGAGAACTCCATCTTTTCTTGTTCTTGGGCCTGTGACTCTTTAGCCGCTTCTTCAGGGGAGTCTTTTGAGACTATATTTTGGCAAATCCGTATACAGGTGTCGCAGATAAATACTCCGTCCGGGCCGGCGACCATTTTATGGACAGCTTCAGGCGGTTTTCCGCAAAAGGAACAGTTTGGATTATGTGGTTTTATTTCCGACATGCTTAGCCTGAGATCTTAGCTTGCGCTTGACCTGCGCTGGTAATAACTTCGTCAATTAATCCGTATTTAACAGCCTCGATAGAACCGAGGTAAAAGTCTCTATCTGTATCTTTTTCTATTTGTTTGCGGTTTTGTTTGGTGTGGGATACTAAAATTTCGTTTAAGGTTTTTTTGATCCTTAATATTTCTTTTGTTTGGATTTCGATGTCTGTAGCCTGACCCTGTGCTCCTCCTAAGGGCTGGTGGATCATTATACGGGCATTTGGTAAAGCGTAACGTCTACCAGGTTCTCCTGCAGCTAATAAAACCGCGCCCATTGAAGCTGCTTGTCCTATACAAATAGTGGAAATCTTGGTTTTTAGATATTGCATTGTGTCATAAATTGCCAGGCCGGCAGTTACAACTCCGCCTGGTGTATTTAGGTACATATAAGCTTCTCTTTCGCTGTCTTCGGCTTCCAGGAATAGTAATTGGGCAATAACAATATTAGCCAATTGATCATCGATTGGTTCTGCCACAAAAATGATGCGTTCTTTTAATAGACGGGAATAGATGTCAAAAGACCTTTCTCCTCTTCCTGTCTGTTCTATTACCATTGGGATTAAGCTCATAGTTTTTTCTCCTTTACTTAGATGTTTTTATGTGATTATTTTTGCTTGATCTACAATTAAGTCTACTGCTTTTTTTCTTTTAAGCAAACGGGAAAGTTCCTTTTGGTTGAGTTTTTCCAGATACTTTTCGATATCTTCATCGGTTTGTATTTCAGGGAGCTGCCAGTTTTTGACTTCTGCCACCATATCTTCCTGGGTTACCTGTATTTTTTCTTTTTCAGCTATGCTGTCTAAGACCAGTTCTGTCAATATGGTTTTTTCTGCACGGGGAGTGAATTCTGATTTCAGGTCTTCATCGGATTTTTTTGCCAGTTCTTTATACCGCTCTAGGGTTAGCCCTGATTGTTTGAGCTGTTCATTAAAAGACTTAAGGGATTGATTGATTTGAGAATCTATTAATACCTGCTGGATAGCTGCTTTAGAACTGCTGTTGACCATATCAATCAGATCGTTCCTCATTTTATCTTCAGCTTGTTGATCAGCGTGTTTTTCGTGTTGATTTTTAATCTCATTTTTTAATTCGGCCAGGGTTTTAAAGTTTGAGTTTTCAGCGATAAATTTATCGTTTAGTTCAGCTAATACTTTTTCCTGGATTTCTAGTATTGTTATTTTGAAATTAGCGGTTTTTCCGGCTAATTGTTTGTTTTTAAAATCCGGGGTAAACGGTATCTGAAACATTTTTTCCTGGTCTTTGCTAAGGCCGGTAATGTTATCGTCAAATTCTTTGCCCAGGTACTCGGTACCTATCTTTATCCCGACGTTCTTTTTGGAAACAGATGAGATTTTCTTGCTGCCACTTGTTGCTTCTATATTGCAACGGATGAAATCCTCTGCTTTGGTTTTCCGATCAACAGTTTCATGTTTTGCGTAATTTTCTTTGATGTTTTCAAGTTCTTTGTTTATAGTGTCTTCTGCAACAGGCTCAATTTTCTTTTCGACTTTTAATCCTTTATATTTTCCGAGTTTAACTTCCGGCCTGACATCAACATCGCAGCTGAAAACGATAGCTTTATTTTCTTTGTATTCGGCAATATCAAAATTTTTAGGGAAATCTATTACTTCGAGGTCCAGCTCTTGGATAGCTTTGAAGTAAGCCATGTTAATGACCTCGGAAACCGCTTCCTGGACCAGTACATCTTTACCATACTGCTTTTCAAAAATATTTCTGGGGATCTTACCTTTTCTAAATCCAGGTATTTTCACTGATTTGGACAGTTTATTAAATACATTTTCCATAGCTTCTTCCATAACGCTATGGTCTTCTTCTATTTTTAAGGAATAAGTATTGTCTTTTCGTTTTGATTTTAAAATTTTCATGAATTATTTCCTTTGTTTTAGTAATAGATTTCGGTAATTATTATGGGGTATTTTGAAGTAAGTGTAAAGTGGGGTGGGGTTTGTATTGACAGCTATGAGCACATTTTATACAATTGTTATGTTGTGGTTAACAATTGATAACTAGATGAAAGTGGTTAACAATTGAAAACAATATCCTATTGGTTAACAAGGTGTTTATATGAGTAAAAAGGACTATTTTTCTATAGCAGAAGTTGCAAAAATGTTAGGGATTAGCCGTACGGCTGTGTATAAAAAGGTTAAAAAAGGCCAGATTCAAGCTGTCCGAATAGGCAGAAGTTTTGCTATTAACGATAAAGTTGTGAATAAGATTATTAATGTTAGGGTGGGGGCTATTAATAAGAAAGAAAAAAGAGATATTGATAAGGTTGTAGCTAGAGCGATAGATGAATATGGCGAAACGCTGAAAAAATTAGGCTCTGAATGAGAGATCCGATAACAGTAACTCAGGTTGAGCGTATTGCTTTTAAGATTGCACAGGTAAGATTTGGATTTAATGAGCCTATTCCTGATTTTAGTACCCGGTTCCCTAATATTTTGGAAAGTTGTTTAGCAGTTCCTTTACAGACTTTTTCAGGAAAAGACCTATATCCTTCATTTTTTGATAAAGCAGCAATATTGTTTTATTTAATGATTAAAAATCATCCTTTCCAGAATGGAAATAAGCGCATAGCTATTACAACTTTATTTTATGCTTTGAATAATAATAATTTTTGGATAAGGGTATCTAATCAGGAGCTATATAATTTCACCATATGGGTAGCTGAAAGTCCAAGTGATGCTAAGGATGAAGTTCTCTCGTATGTTACTAAATTTGTTAGAAAACACTGTGTTCCATGGGGTAAGCTTTAGCGAATGATCTAGGCCCATCTAGCCAAAACGAAGTGTGAATTTGAGATTAGAGAGTAGAAATTAGATCGCTGGTTTCACCAGCTATTAGGAACCTAAAAACAGAGTTTTTAGCTGGAGCGGGATACCAGATTCGAACTGGCGACCTTTTGCTTGGCAAGCAAGCGCTCTACCAACTGAGCTAATCCCGCTCGATATATTTTTTTTGTCCTCGAAAAAAAAATTCTCGGACAAGTAGGAAAAATAATATAGCAAAAACTATCCATAATCTCAATGGGAGTACAATTTTTCAAGGCAATCTTTGATAAAAAGAAGTCCTGCTTCGGAAATGTTGTTCAAGTAGGAAGATATTATTTTTTGATTAATAATCAAAGGCTCTGAGTATTTTTTTCCGACCAGTATTTCACTATATATAGATAGGATGTTTTTTTCTTCCTGGTTTCCATTATATTTCCATTTACAGTCCAGAATGAGATTTGTTTCCTGGTCTATCTTTAAACCTATATAAATGGTTTGCTGGTTTGGCAGTGTTTTATTGACGCGGATGGTTGCCGGGTAGTATTTTTCATTCCTGATCTCATTCAGGTTTTGGCCGCAAAAAAGAAATTCGGTCATTTCAAGATCTTGTCCAAATGTTTAATTAGCAGCTTGTATATCCGCATAAGCAGGCGGGTATGGTTTTGCTGGCTTGATTTTAAATGGGCAATAACGCTCTCATATACCTTGTCATTCTGGATCAGCTTTAAAAGGAATTCTTTTGTCTTTGTCCTAGTTATGGCTTTAATCACAGGATGGTTGTCAGAGAAATAAATCTGAAAGTAGATGGATATTTTTTCATTCAGATATGAGATATCGTTTGAAGGTGATTGGAACAAGGATTTAAGCTTTAGCTGAAAACCGTCCTGGCTCCTTAATGTTAATTCTTCTGGCAAAAACTGGTTTAAGTGTACGAAAAGAGCATTTAGATCATCTTTGGGCAAGGCGCTGATAATAAGGAAGATCGTGTCATGGGTAGGATTATCTTCCAAGAGGTTCTTTAGGTTTGATTTGTTGGTTATAAGTCTGGATATGCGTTTGTTTGATTTGGTGATGGAGTCCATATAGTATTCTATTTGCCGGTGTATTTTTTTAGTAATATCAGTGGGTATTTTTTTGCCAGGTTTTTCTATGCCTAATACCTTTTTCTGGTAATACTGGCAAAAGGTTTTAAAATTATTATCTAGTTTTCCAAATGTAAAATTATCTTTTACATTACTATCCCAAACTATGAAAACAGAATTGTTTTTTACATGGAAGGATTTGATTACAGATATTTTAAGCCCTTGGCACATAGACAAGCCAGCTAGCAGCAGGACCTGTAAATAACTAATACAGGCCGGGGATTTTAAAAAAGCATCTGAGGTTTCAAATGATTTTTTTTCCCTGATAGTTGATTGCAGTATTCTGAATAGTTCGCTTCTGGGGCAGAGGATATCCTGGTTATCAAAGGTGTGCTGCACAATAGTATCAACTATTTCCAGATGGAGTGGAATTGGTGTTTTGTCTTTTGTTATGGAACTGTTTATCATCTATGCCTCTAGTATTTTAAATTAGATATCAGAATTTACGATTGACGGTATAAGATCCTAGGAAGCTTAGTCCTTTTTCTTCTCTGTTTTTTCTTTTAGGCTTTTAGCTCCTTGGACTTCCAGGAATTTATTTAGGTCCAGGGTTTTGAGGTTCAGGTCGCTTCCGGAACCTGATGGCAAAAGGAATATTTTTTTATCTCGAAGGTTTTCTGCGATTTTTAGCTTGACCATAATACTGCCGCCTTTTTGGGCCAGCGCTTTGTTCATTTGCAGGATACCTTTGGCCTCTGCTTTTCCTTCTGCCTCGATTGCCTGGGCGCGTTTTGATTGCTGTGTGTAGTAGGCGTCTGCTTCGATTTTTGATCTTTTAAATTCACCGTCAGCTTTAGCTTGCATTTTGTTTACTTCACCTTGCGCTTCTTGTAAGCGTCTTAAGTATTCTTCCTTTTTTGCTTTTGCTGCGGATTTGTTTTGTTCTGCTTTCTGATCTGCAACTTTTTTGTCTTCAATGGCTTTTTGATAAGCATCGTTAAATCTGTAGTCCTTGGTAAGTATATTTTCTACAAGGACGCCGTATTTGTTTAAAATGGCATTTAATGTTTGTTTTGCTTTTTCAGATTTTTCAGATCTTTTTCCGGAAGTATAGAAATCTTCTGTGTTAAGCTCTCCAAAAATATCTCTGGGCCGGCTTCTGGCAATAGTCCGAACTATTTTATTCCGTAATTCCCGGTCATTTTTCGCAATGAATTCCAGGATATATGGTGCTTTTTCTATATTGATACGATAAGAAATAATAACATCCAGAGATAT
>JBHPDY010000004.1:0-30146 GCA_042577605.1 Candidatus Margulisiibacteriota bacterium | reverse complement strand
ATCTTTAATATCAACGATAAAAATCAAAACATCTTCTGCATGTACCTCATAGAACAATCTATATTTACCTACTCTAAACCTGTATAAATCCTCAAACTCCCCTTTTAGCTTTTTTATATTTGGCCCCAAAAATAGATTGTCCTGCAATAATGAACCTATTTTTTCTGGTATTTTGTCTTATCCTTCATAACCCGCTTAACCATTTTCCCGAATTCTTTATCCTTTGTCCTTTTTTCCAAATAAGTCATCTTATTATAAGTGCTCTCTTTTTTTAGTTTGATATAGTTCAGATACTGTTTCTCGGAAAGAATTCCCTCTGTTAGAGATTTCTGAACAGCACAACCAGATTCATTAGTATGTGTACAATCTGCAAATTTACACTTCAAAGCTAACAAAGCTATATCTTCAAAAGTATCCCGCAGGCCTGTTTCTATTTCAATTTGCCCCAATTCCCGCATTCCAGGAGTATCAATTAAGTACGCTCCATTCTGCAGCAGGAGCAACTGGCGACGGGATGTAGTATGTTTTCCCCTACTATCCTTTTCCCTTACTTCTCTAACAGTATATTTTTCTTCTCCTATTAAATAATTTATTAAGGTAGTTTTTCCAACTCCTGAAGAACCCAGAAGGCAATACGTTTGGTCTTTTTGAAGTAGATCTTTGATTTCTGCTAGTCCAGATTTGGTATAATTGCTAAAAGCAATGATCTGTAAGTTAGGTAGACGCTCCACAATACTTTTAATCTGTTTTCTAATTTCAGGTTCTGTCATCAGATCTGATTTGCTCAGAAGTATAATCGGTTCAATGCGACACTCAATAAGCATAACCAAATATCGTTCCAGACGGTTTAGATTGAAATCCCTATCCAGAGACTGCATGATAAAACCGGTATCTATATTAGCTGCCATAGTTTGATAGTCAGTTATTTTTCCTGCGGCTTTGCGCTTTAATATACTTTTCCTGGGTAATACATCCTGAATGATGGCCAGGGTGTTCTGGTTAAGATATTGGACATGGATCATATCGCCGACAACCGGAAAGTCCAGGGAGCTCGCTGTTAGATAAGCAAGTTTACCTGTGAGTTCAGCGTTTATTTCACCATGCTCCCCTATTATAGAAAATTGGTCTTTATGTACAGCAGAAATACGGGCAGTTTTTTGTTTCATAGCAATCTTCGGTTTTCAGAATTTGTTAATCCTTTTATAAAACTATAATTTCTCCAATACTAAGTATATCATTTAACCTATTCAGTTTTACAAATACAACTACAAAACCTAATATATCGATTGCATATTATTGTCGTTGCCTAAGGAAAAGACCGGACACCAGTGTCAAGTTTTACTTATTCTTTTAGATTTGTTACTATCATTTTATAAAGGAGGGTTATTATATGCCTACTATTGAAAGTGAAGTTTTGTCTTTTTTTAATTCCGTTGATAATGTCGAGCAAATCATGGAAAGAATCCAGGATGATGCTAATTTTAGCAGTACGTCCGCTTCCGGAACTGGTCTTAATGCGATAGCCGCAGAAAAGATCATAGAAACCAGAAATAACCTTCCCAATGCTACCTTCAGCTCAGTTCAAGAACTAAATGACATCCCGGGAATAGGGACAGTTTCTTTTCATAACATTCTTAACAGCTTTGCTAATCCAGACTATGTTATTAACACTACTAAAGAAAAACTAACAGATTATCAAATATTTGACCTATTAAACCGTGATAAAAAACTATGGTTACCAGGAGCTAATTTTGAAGGGACTAATCTATATAACGCAGATTTAAAAGACGCAGAGCTTACACGAGCTAACTTTAATGGTGCAAATCTTACCTCTGCTAACCTCTATTCAGCTATGCTATATAAAGGAACCCTGGTTGGCGCTAACTTAAAATTCGCCTGGGCAAACAATATTTGTCTTTCAAATGCAAATCTAAGCAATGCCAATCTTTTTCATATATCTATGCAAAATGCTGTGCTCACAAACGCAAACCTTAGTAACGCAGACTTAAAAGAAGCTAAACTAGAAAATACATCCCTAAGAGAGGCTAAGTTAAATAATGCAAATCTATCAAAAGCTAGACTCGACAAAGCCAACTTAGAAGGAGCTGATCTCACAGGAGCTAATTTACAAGGAGCCTATCTCAGAGAAGCTCTGCTGACTAATGCCATTGTGACAGCTGAGCAGTTAGCTGAAGCAGCTCTTCTGGAAAGGGCTAAAATGCCTGATGGTTCGATACACGATTAGATTTACGAACTCATCATCAAAAAACCACAAAATGCCGCATTACTTCCAGACAAAGATTTATCCGTACTCTTCTTCATACTATTAATATATTCACGGTATTTTTTATAAAAAGCAAAAGTCGGCTTAGAATTATATTCTATGTCTTCAAGCTCAAAATACTTAATAACATTCTTGGCTGTTGTAGGTTTTATAAACACATCTTTAGTTGGATTAAAATAGGCGCCATACACTGTTACTAACGGCCATTTCGCAATTCCGGCATCCTGCAATATTCCTACTAATCTACTAAATCCCTCTTCTTCATTAGTATGCAGCAAGTTCTCTAAGGCAGAGGCTAACTCTATTTTTTGGCTGATGCTCATAGCTCTTACATAGTCACGAAATTTCGGTTTTTCAAAAAGCGACACCATAGAAGACCTGGATACTATTTTTATCATATTTCCCGCAACTTCTTCTGGATTTTCAAAGCTCTCTTTAGTAAAAGAGGTTTGCGCAAAATCTACCATTTTTTCCATTTTATGCTTCTTGCCTATCTCAAGCATCTCAGGATTAGAAAACCCTCCGGGATATCTTGCTAGAAAATTTTGTTCTGCTTCTTTTAATTTATTTATATTCATAGCTTACTCTTTTTATCCTTTCAATTTTTTAAAAAAACACACATCAATCACAACAGCCATATCTTATTATACAGATCCTAAAAAATCCTTAACCACCTTATTAAACTACTACCTAACATAGCTCTATTATATTCCAAGCATTTACCAATAATCAAACCCAACTCAGTGATACATAAACTCCAGACTTATGCATCATAATTTGCTTAAATATGAGTTATATATGGATTTTTTATAATTCATGAAATGGAATTACAGACTATTTGGTTTATTTTTCTAAAACAATCTTAGAGGCACAAGCTTACGCACAGCAATTAATTGATTTTTTAATAAAAAACTAGATCATCTATTTTTTTTTGTCATTTTTAAACACATCAAAGAAGTCCTTACTGGAAAAACAACTAATATATTTATTCCATGATGCAGCTTGTATTACTTTTGTTCCCGCAACATTACCAAAACTTCGTGAAGATAGAATAATTGAGCCTTCGGCTATACTACCTTTAACATTTTTAGAAAAATGCAGTTTAAAATCCTCTACTCGTTTATCTTGTATAGGTATCTTATTAAAACACTTTTTCGGATATTTGTGCTCGGATCGCTTATTATACCACTCAGCCACATTACTCAAATACCAGTATGAACAAGGTTTTGCCTCTTGAGCCAGTTTTGTTAATTGATTGGTATCAAAGAGATCCACTTGTGCTATTACAATTTTTTTCTTCTTTAAAAACAGCTTAGCTCTATTAAAATTATCCATTGAATTAAACACATGTTTTTTCTTCATTTTATTCTTGAAGCCATTCCATCTCCTAATAATATTCTTTACAATAATTTTATTAATTTCGTTTGAATTCGGACCATCCAAAAAAGGATTATTTTTTGATAATAACTCCAGCAGAAATGACATTTCATAGAATGCTAATTCATCCTGTGATTGTGGAAATATCGAGTTCAAATCATTAAGACGAAGTCCCTTTAATTCCTTAATAATCTTTATAAGCTCGGAGAACTTTCTATTAAGTTTACTTTTACTAAAAGAAAGTTTACTAATCTTAGAAAAACTATCAACATAGAACTTTAACCAATGCAGCTGCTGAGGTGAAATATCAACTGCATATATAGTAGAAGGGCCTTTCTTTCCTAGGGCTGCCATCTGCTCTAATATAGCACCAGTACTAACAATTATGGCGCTAGAGTTAACTGGCAACTTATGAAGTGCTTTTTCTACTTCTGCTAGAACTTCAGCAATCATATTATCATTTGGAAAAAAATACTTTGGTGGTTCTATTTTCTGATTATTTAATGGCGTAATGGGAAAGGATCCTGAAATAGATACAGGTGGCCGTTTATCTATTTTTTCCGAACTTATTGGTAATAATTTTTTTAATAATCTCATTAAAACCCCCCATATTATTCTAACTTCTATTATTTATCGTGCAAAAATGGAAATAATTGCAAGCTAGCCTTGTTTTAATCTCGGAAAAACCTTCTTAACATCTATAGCAATCAAATAAACACAAGGCAACACAATCAAAGTCAATAACGTTGAACAAAGGATCCCATAAGCCATTGCCAGGCATAAAGGAGCCAAAAGCCCGCCATAACCACCTAAACCATAAGCCAAAGGAAAGAGAGCCGCAACAGTTGTAATACTGGTCAGGATAACCGGCCTAAACCTATCGACAACCGCTTGGACCAAAACAGCTACAGGTCGTTGATCTGTATTCTTTTCAAAAAGAAAATGAATACGATCGATTAAAACAATAGAATCATTAACCACAATCCCAAATAAACCAATCGCGCCCAGGATCGACATATAACTAAATGGAACATTATGAAGGTTTTGGGCTATGATGACTCCAGATACGCCAAAAGGAACTGCCATCAGAACCAGAAAAGGCTTAAAATAAGAATTAAACACAAAGGTCAACACTAAATAGAGAAAAAGCAAAGATATCAGGCCGAATTTCATAAGATCGCCCAGAACATTTTTGGTATCATAAGCCTCCCCGCTGAAAATAACCTTTGTACCTTGGCCTGCCAGATCCTTCAGAAGCATCTTCTGAATACCTTTTGCCAGTTTTAAAGGATTTGCAACTAACCTATTCACATTAATATAAAGCGGTGTACACTTTTCCAAATTATAATGATAATGATAATCAACCCCAGGCATTGTCTTAAACTTCGCTATATCTTTTAAATAAAAAAGTTTGTTCAGCTTATTAGGAATTATCAGTTTCTTTAAATGATTAAAATAGGCATTAGTATCCAAAGGAGAGCAGTTTAAGGATAAATCCCTAAGATCTCCATTATATTTAATTTCGGCGACACTTTTTCCTTCAAAAGCTACTCTTATAGTATTGGCAATATCCTTTATATCTATGCCGTATTTTGGCAATTTGTCATGATCAATCAGAACTTCAATCAGTTCATTGGTTTTTTGATCAAACCGGATTATTTCTTCAATGCCGTTTTGATCAGCTAAATATTTTTCAATTTTAGCTGCTGCCTGAATCCTCTTAGCTGGATCCTGACCCAATATATAAAGTTCCAGGGCTTTTCCTGTAGGAGGCGCGCCAACATCAATATTAACAAAAACATCTGCGCTCAAATTTAAGGTTTTTATAGCTCTTCTTAAGTCCCTAATAACCTCATTAGTATTTCTAAGACGTTCATCATAGTTTTTAAGCCTTATCTTCGCATTTGCTTTTACTTGTCCCAGATTATCCTTTACTTTGATCGCAAAAGAATCAAAATCATTAAGTAAAAAATGCCTTAAAACCTTTTCTACTTTCTTGACCTCTACTTTTGCTGCCTCAAACCTGGTATTTTTAAAAGTAGCATCAATGCGTATTACATTGGCCGCCTTGGTAGGCAGCAAAATAAAGTTCATATATTTAATGGCATACCTAAAAGTACAGCATACTAGAATAAAAGCTCCGATTATAATCACATATCTCAGTTTTAATACAATCCTGAAAAAAGACTTTAAAAATTCGATAAAACTTCTATTAAATTCCTTGGTTTTTAGTCCTTTGCCTTTAAAATGGCTTATCATATGAGCAGGCAATATAAATAACGCCTCTGATAATGAAATCAAATGCGCCATTATTAGAATTAAGGGAACCACAAAAATAAACCTGCCGTACAGACCAGGTAAAAATAGCAGGGGTGTAAAAGAAATTATGGTGGTGATTACAGAGGCGGTAACAGGCTTTGCCACAGCACCAAGACCTTTTAAAGCTGCTTGAGATTTTGTCAAACCGTCTTCCAGCTTTTTCACTATGCTTTCACTGATAATTATGGCGTCGTCAACTATCATTCCCAGAGCAACAACCATGGCCCCTAAAGTAAAAGTATTTAAAGTAAAACCACAAGCATAAATAACTATAGCAATACCGCAGAAAGTAAAAGTCACCCCAAATGTCACCCAAAAAGCAGACCAAATCCCCAAAAACAATGTTAGGAATAGAAGCACAAAAAGCATACCGATAAAAAAGTTCTTTTTGAGCAATTGAAACATATTATTTATTTCTCTAGCCTGATTATCAGCAGTATCTAGATGAATACCTTTGGGTAAAACTTTTTGGATCTTTTGTACTTCAGACAGAATAATGCTATTTATTTTTACAATATCTCCCTTTTCCGACTTTATAATAGTTAAAATAATCGCCGGAAAACCATTAATACTGGAATACTCCTTTTTAAACTTAAAGGTTTCCATAACCTGCGCTATGTCCTTAAGTTTTATCTTAGTTCCATTAAATACATTCCTGATTATTAGGTTCTCTATTTCTTCCAGATCATTAAAGCCGGAAACAGTGATAATATTCCTTGGGGCCTCTATGGTATCTATGGTTGTCCTGTATCTTTTGATATGCCTGTTCTTAATAGCTTGCATTACCTCCAGGATGGAAACTCCCAGAACATCTATTTTTTTCTGGTCAATCCTTATCTTTATCTCTGGTTCGCTGTAACCGATCTTTTTGATCTGCTTCACACCCGGGATGTTATAAAACCTTTTTTCTAATATATCTGCCAGTTCAGTTAGTTTTTTATAGGGAGCAGTCCCACTGACTCCAACTTGGAGAATAGGAATACTGGTCATTGACCGCCTTTCAATTTTTGTACGTTGAACTCCGTCCGGAAAATCTTGAATATCATTGACAGCGTCTTTTATCCTATTGGAAACACTCTCTTCATCTACATCTAATTCCAATTCTACATTTATTTCGGAAAAATCATCTCTAGACAATGATTTCAATGTTTTAACGCCCACAATTGTACGGACTGCATCTTCAATTTTCTTGGTAAGATTAATTTCAACCTCAGAGGGAGTAAAGCCCGGAGCTTTTGTAGTTATAACCAGACTGGCAACATCTACCTGCGGATAATGATCAAACTTTGTCTCCAGGAAAAACATTATTCCCAGAAAAATTATCGCGACAGAGATAATATTCCCCAGCCTCGGCCTGCTGACAAAAAAATTAAAAAGCTTATTCAAATAAATTATCCCGGCGCTAGCGCTATTTCGCAACAGCCCCATATTTCCTTTGGTTAACACCAAATGTTTCATTCAACCAAAATTAGGGCATATAACTGATAAAACTGATGTTTAAAAAGTATCAATCATGAAAAACACTACCGCTAATACATATATTATACTACTCTTTGTTATATATCTAAGTCTAAATCTGTATGGAAAAGAAGCTTTCAACCGTAATCTTTTAAGCTATAAAAAATTTCAAAATCTTATCAAGAATAAATCTCTGACCTTAAAAATAAACAATCTGCAAGCTAAAAAAGCTGAAAACAATAGCCTTAAACTTAAAGCTAAAGAAGATCTATATTTAGAGGGTAGTTATGCCAACAATAAGACTAAATATTACATGTCAAATCCATATTACAGCGAAGATTATCATGAAGGCTACGAAATAAGCTTATCATTAAAGAAAAAATTTGTTGATTACGGAACATCCATATCTTCAGAACTAAATTATTCAAAATATGACTTCACAGGAACAGGCGCTATACTCCAGAAAATGGATTTTACAGGCAAGCCTGTATTTATAGAGCAAAATTTTCTTTATAAGCATTACATGCCTCATTTATCTTTTAGTATGCAGCAGCCGCTATGGCAAAATTATTTTGGAAAACTGGATAAATTGGAACGATTATCAGCAGAAAATAAAATAGAGATTGCACATCTAATACAAAAACAAAAAAATAATGACTTGCTCAATTTTTATCATAAACTCTATTTCCATTGGTATCTACTAGACCAAAAAATATCGCTTGTATTAAAAATGGTGCTCAATACCCGCAAAATTGAATCTGAATCTCTAAGTAACTATAAATCAAAATTGATTGACAATTCCGAATATCAAAAAAGCAAAACCAATGTCTTAAATTATCAAGAAATGAAAATAGTAAACGAAATTGAATTCAAAAACCTGCAACAGAAACTCAATGCCTACATAGATCTCAGCCAATACAGACCGGATCAGAAAGATTTCAACAACATGTATAAACAATGCATAAATGACAAAATCACTCCTTTGCTTTACTACAAAACCCTACGGTACCAGTTAATCGCCAAATCAGAAGATGATTTACAGGCAGAAAAACTATTTAACCAGGTAAAGCTTAATCCTGAATTCAATGTATTTGCCAACTTAGTATTAAAAAACGATGATTCAGCCTTTAATAATTCCATGAACTTAAAAGATCTGGATTACTCTATAGGCTTTATCTGTCAGAAAGCATTGGAAAACACCCAGGTTAATGCAAAAATAGAAGAAATAGAACTAAAGATCAAAGAAAACAAATACCGCCAAGAACTACTCGAAAATGAATATTTAAGTAATATCTATACTCTCACTGAAAAAATACACCACCTAAAATCAAGGCTCACAGTTAAAAGGGATAAACTTAAAAGCCTAAATTCCATATATAATACTGAAAAAAAGAAGTTTAAGCAGGCAAAAATAAACACTATTTCCTTATTAAAAGCCAAAAACGAAATCCTTAAGGAAAAAATAAATATTATTAACCTAAAAACAGAATTAATTATTTATTATCTGGATTTTAAAAATATTTCAAAAAAAAGTTAATACTATCTTCTAACACAATATATATTATTTATGATAATATACACCTATGCTAGGTATAATCATTATCAACAAAACAATATCAAAAGAATACCTCCAAGAAATTGCCAAACAACGTTTCGGTGACATGGTAAAAGGAGTTATTGACATATCAACCAAGGAACTTGCTCTCGGAGGTGAATTACATGCTGACCAAGAAGCCCTGTTAATTGAAAAAGGAAATGAACAAGATAATTTATGGGGAATTAACATCTATGTTGAAGAACCATTTCCCGAAAATATTGAATTTGACTCTATTATTAATATCCGTCCCAGCCAGAATAACCGCAGTAGAAATGTGGATGATCCTGAGATCCAAAAAATTATCCTGGCTATTTTGCAAGAGCTTTTAGAATGACCTCACATATTCACCAAGATTTAGCTGATACGCTGTGGTTTAAGCTATCATTATCAGACCAGCTGGCAAATATAGGCAGTGAATTCTCCAGGGCATATCAGGCCAAAAAAAACCATAAAGAAAAGAGATTTGAGCCAGCGTTCTTACGAATGTTAGAGCTATTGAACCTAACCTTAAATGACCCAAGATGGAAAGGCTATCGCAAACAGGAAATAGCCCGCTTAAAAGAAAACATCCTGGAAAATCTTAATCTTCAAACTACTAACCTAAGCGCCATTGCCAATTTAGAAAAGTATTTTTACTATTTTGGTATCTCGAGGAAATCATAGTAATCCAATAATCCTTAATGTTTGTTTTAAGGAGTGAGTTTTAAGTACCTGGCACCTATACGTTATAATAAAGCTATGCCCATCATAGAACCAGTTATCCGGCCTCCTGCCGAAGCTTTTAGCTTCTTATTGCAAGTTACTACCGGCTGTTCAGCCAATACCTGCACTTTTTGCGGAGCCTACAAAGGCAAGCCATTCAAAGTAAAAGATTTCCATGAAATTGAACAGGATATTGAGCTGGCAAAACAATTATATCCCCAAACCAGGCGTGTCTTCTTAATGGACGGCAATGCCCTGATCCTTTCCAATGAAAAATTAATCCCCATACTTCAAAAACTAATCTCAGCTTTCCCCAGATTGACCAGAATTTCCTCGTATGCCAATGGTGATGATATTACCCGGCGTAATCATGAAGAGCTCCGGGAATTGGCTAACCACAAGCTAAAGCTGATTTACATAGGCCTTGAGACCGGAAGCCAGCAGATTCTGGACCACTGCCAAAAAAAGCCCACCGTAAAACAAATGGTAGAAGCTGTTCAAAGAGCTTGGGAAGCCAATATCAAATCTTCGGTTATTGTGCTTCTGGGATTGGGTGGAAAAGAACACAGCAATATTCATGTAGTAGAAACTATTAAAGCGCTTAACCAAATGCAGCCACGGCTTTTATCATTTTTGTCCCTAATGCTTATTCCGGGAACCGAACTGTACCAAGAAAATATTGAAAATCTTTTTCATGAACTATCATCACATGAACTGCTGGAAGAGGCCTATCAGATTTTAAAAGGCTTGGAAATGAAGCAGACTGTTTTCCGCTGTAATCATGCCTCAAACTATCTTGAATTAGAAGGCAGATTGCCTCAAGATAAACAGCTGCTTTTAGAGAAGATCAAGTATGCCTTGGACGGTAAAGTGGATTTAAGGCCGGAATTCTTTAGGGGGCTATAATTATTTTATGCATTATATAATAGACGGCTACAACCTACTTGGAAAAATACGCAGTATATCTTTCTCAGATACAGAAAAGGAACAAAAGCTCCTGGCATTTCTTATGAAGCGAAAACCTAAAGTAAAAGATCATATCTCTCTGGTCTTTGACGGAAAGAACAGCGACTTTCCTTTTGGCTCTAAAGAAAAACATGGTAAAAACACTATCATCTTTACTCCGCCCGATCAGACTGCGGACGATTATATTATTGAACTAATGCAAAAGGCTACAAACAAAGACAATATCCTAATCATTAGCTCTGACAATAAAATTATTAATGCTGCCAAACAACATAGACTAAAATATCAAAAATCCGAAACAATGATAAAGCTCTTCAGACCGCTTGATAAACCATCTTGTGATAAAGAAAAACTTTCTGTTTCTGAGAAGGATATTAATTACTGGATGGGCCAGTGGGGATAGATATTTTGTCTTTACTATATTTATTTTCTGAAGTAATAGACGGCTTTAGGTCTTCTATTATTTTAGAAACACTTCCTATAGCGTCATAAATCACAGGTGTCAGATCATCACGGTCATTTTCCGTTGCCATAACAAGCGCTTTATTAAAATACTCCGAAGCTTTTTCTGAATCACGTTTACTTAACAATGCTAGCCCTGCTGATAGATACCTATTGGCAACAAAACCGTGTTCTCCCAACTCTAGACTAATCTTAGCTGATATTAAAAAAAACTCAAATGACCGATCATAGTCTTTTTTTTGGTTGTAATCAATTGCCTTTTTAAAATAAAGCGCCTGCAAACGAAGTCTTTCTTGACGGTAAGGCAGCTTTAGCAACCACTCGCTTGCTTCTTCCTTAGTCTGGCCAAGCATTTCTGCTGCATTAAAGTAATTATCCCAGGCTAATGTTAAAGCTTTCTTCATTTGCTCATTTTCAGTATCAATTACATGAACTATGGACTTCTTAAAACATCTGATGGCATCCTTATATTTTTCCTGTTCATAATAGAATACTCCCATTTTATTCCAGCTTTTACCAATCTTAAGCTGGCTTTCCAGAGAGATGGCTGTGTATAAAGCCTTTCTTAGATATTTTTTGTTTAAATCTGTCTTTTTCAGCTTCTTATAACAACTCGCAATCTCAGAATAATCATAATATAGGTCTCCTTTTCTTTTATCTCCAAGTTTTTCATCAATACCACATGCTTCAAGATACTTTTCCAGCGCCTTATTGAATTCTTTTTTCTGATAAAGGATTCTTGCCGTTTGAAAAAGAGCATTTGCCTCTTTGGGCCCTTTAATTATCTCTGCCATCACATATTCATTAAGGATTAAAGTGAGAACAAAAATCATAAAAATCAAAAGAAAGCGATTTTTAATCCGGTGCATAGTTATTTAGAAATTACTAGAAGAACTAATCCGGAAATAATTGAAGCAAAAAAAAGTATCATGCATATAAACGTAGCTATACCTAAGACTACAGAAACAATTAAACTAAAGGGAGATAAGAACCTCCTCCAAACTTCTCTGGGATTCTCTGTTGTATTGTTAAAAGCAAATAAAATATTTTTTAACTGGATAATAAGAATCAAAACAGGAAAAGCCATTAAACCTATAATCCATAATAACCAGTACTCAATAATAAAATTAATAATGCCCATCTTCAAAAAACTCCTTAATAATAATTATAGCGTCTAATCTCCTCCATATCCTTTCTTACCTTCTGCCTTATGGTAGGATCTTTAGGATATCCCAAGGTAATTAACAGCTCTACTGTTTTATTCCTAGGTATTTTTAGGCATTTTTTAATAGGCCTCTCAGCCAGCCATCCGATAATACAAGTACCCAGGCCAAGGTCAGCTGCCTGAAGACAGAAATGCTCAACTGATATGCCAATATCAAAGTTATTAAACGGTCTCCGCATAATAATCTGCCCGATCTTAGCTGAAAAATTCTGCTTCTCCCCTATCACAACCACAATCACTGGAGCTTCATATACAAAAGAATTAATCCTACCTAACAATCCTTGGGAGTGCCTGGCAATTTCAGCTCTCAACTCAGGTTTATCTACAACAATAAAGCCCCAAGGCTGAGAATTGCACGCAGAAGGGGCCAGCCTTGCTGCTTCCAGGCAAAGCTCTATTTTCTCTTTCTCAACAGCCGCATTGGTATAGTTTCTAACGCTTTGTCTTTTCTTAACTAGTTCTGAAAAATTCATTTTAATATTATAACCTCAATTCAAAGATAAATGATAATCATTGTTCATTTATAAAATCCGTTTCATTGGTTTCAGTCTTTTTTAATTGTTTAGGATCAAACTTTAAGCTATAAAAATTTCCCGGAGTTGTTTATTAATCCGGAAACCGAAAGAGATGGAATATATTTGATCTTATATTTCATATTCAAATACCTGCCATCAGGCATAATCAAGCGCTCAAAAGGAAGCGTCATTAAAATACCATCGCGTATTATTATCAGTTCTTTTTTGCTTTTAATATGCTTTTCCACATTTTCAAACAAATATTTATACAGTTCTCTGCCCATTTTTTTAAGATATTTTTTTTCGTCCTTGCTTGTAGTCAGTTTTGATGAAAGCTCGGAATAATAACTAACCATACTTAAAAAATCATTCTTATCCGATTTCTTAATTAAAACTTTGGGATCCATTTCATAACCAAACACGTTTTTATTATCAGCAACAAGTTGGATAGGTTTTACCGCTTTTTTATTCTTCAATGCAACTCCTGTATCTATATTGGCATAATTAATTATCGCAATATGTTCTTCTATCTGCGATTGATAGCCTTTAATATCAACAACTTCGATCTTTATGCCCATCTTCGTTAACCGGGACTGATTGACCAATTTTTTTGTAGATGCTGTTTCTAGGCAGTTAAATGCCTTTTCGGGCTGGTTTGCTCTTAAATACACAGTTGTCAAAACCTGGAACGTAGTTAATTGCGATGCCAGATATTTAGTTTTAAATTCCGGTTTAGCTGCTTTCTGTAACTGGTCTTTTAACTCTAAAGCTTCTTTGAAACGCTCAATTGCTTGGTTGTACTGCTTGCCTTTTAAATATGCAACACCCAGATCATGCAGGTTGGCCGCTATTGAATCCTTTAGTTTATTCCCAAAGAATTTTCTGCCTTTTTTATATTGCTTTAACGAAGCTGAAACTGCATCCAACTTTTTACAAATCTTCTTGATAATCGATGGATCTCTGGTTTGGCCCAATGCCTTATCCAAATAGTCTACTGCTTTTAAAAAATTCCCTTGGTCCTTTTCCAGATCCCCCAAGCTGATATAAATATCTACAATTTCATCTGTTATCTTCTGGTTTTGGGCAGTTAATAATGCTTTATATAGAGCATTTTTAGATTTATCATACCTGGAAATAGACTTGTTCGTGGTGCTAATATTCTTAAGGGTTTTAATCATCCGGCGTCCGTTCCCCAAAGCTTCCAGAATTGGATAGGCCTTTTTGTAATAAGCCAAAGAGCTGTCATTATCTCCCCAGGCACGATAAAGATCTCCCATATTATTAAGGATTAAAGCCTTTTTTTCATTATCCTTGACTTCTTTAAGAGCATTTTTAAAATAAGCAAGAGACTCATCATATTTCTGAAGGTCTTTATTAATTAAACCCAAATTAAAATTAACCGCACTGATTATCGGCTTTTGATCCATACTCCGGGCCCTGGAAAGAGCTTGTTCATAATATTTTTCTGCTTGTTTATATTCCTTGTCCAAATAATAAATCCAGCCGATATTGTTCAAAACAACACATATCTCCTTGTATTGCTCCCGCTCCTGATAGCTTTTAAGGGCTTTTTTGTAATAAGCAAGGGCCTGATCGCTCTTTCCTGTTTGATAACAAGCGCTAGCCAACTGGTTATAGGTATCATTAAGAATATCCTGGTCTATCATGCATTCATCGATGCTTATTATCCTTTTATACTTTTTTATAGCAGCTGCATAATCGTTTTTAAAAGTTATATATGCATCACCGTAAGCCTTATTAATCAGGGGGATAAGATCATAGCGATAATTCTGCTGAGCAACCTTAACAGCTTTATTAAAATATTTAAAAGCTGATTTATAGCTTGAACTGTTTAAACGCGTTTTGCCAGCTAAAAAATAGCTCTTAGATGCCTCGCTATAATCGTCTAGTTCTGTGCTTACCTCAGCAGACTTTAAAAAGTATTTAAATGCCTGGCTATATTTCTTCAGGCGGTTATAATCTTGGGCACGCTCAATAAAATCAGCCTGCAATTTCCTTTTTTCCGGCCGTTTCCTCAAATCGTTTAACCACTGTTTAGCTTCGGTAGTAGACTGTCCCAGTTTGTATGCAGATCGAAAATAATTGCGTTTGGCAATCCCAAAAATACTTTTGCTCTTTTCATCACTTGAACCAATAAGCTGATAAATCGACTGCTTTAAGCTTTTTAATGCATCAAGATAGTCCTCTTGTTTATAAAAAAATACGCCCAATTTATTATAGGTTTTAGCTGACTGGTGCATATTTTTAGATTGTATCGCTAAACATAACGCTCTAATTAGATATTTTTTTTGCAAATAAGGTTTTTCTAACCGGCCATAACAGTTTGCTACTTGAATATAATCATTATATAAATCGGATCCTCTTTCTTTTCCTAATCTTTCATCAATCCTTACGGCTGACAAATATTTAGTGAGCGCTTTTGCATAATCCCCTCTTTCATACAAAGATTTGGCAGCATAAAAGAGATCATCTGCTTCTTGGAAAGATGCACTAAAAATTGGTATTATTGAAAAAAGAAAAACAATACAAAAAACTTTAATCTTCAAAATTTCTTTTATGATCTATCCTTTTGGGGCAAAGTAAAAATAAATTCAGAGCCTTTCCTATAAGTTGACTCCACCCAGATCTTACCTCCATGTTTTTCAATTATTTCCTTGCATATAACTAATCCCAGCCCTGTTCCACCAGGTTTTCTATACTGATCTTTTCCAACCTGTTGAAAAGTATGAAAAAGCCTGGGAATATCCTGCTTTTTTATGCCTATCCCGGTATCTTTGACACTAAATGCTACAAGCCTTTGTCTATTGTCTTTCCGGATCGTTATAGTGATTCCACCTCTATTTGTGAACTTCAGAGCATTATTTATCAGATTAGTCAGTACTTGGGCCATTTTATCAAAGTCACAATCAATTTTCCCTAAATTTTTAGATATTTCAGCCCTCAAATACAGATTTCTTTCTTTAATTATTGATTCATGAATAGCTACAACATCGCTGATAATCTCTCTAATGTCAACTTTAACAATATTATAAGTAATTTTACCTGATTCTATCTTAGAAAGATCCAGGACGTCATTAATTAACCGATGCAGCCTGTCCAAATTCCTTTTAGATAAAGTTAAAAAATTACTTTGAACATGATTAATAACCCCGGCTGAACCATCAAGGACTATAGATATACCCTCTTTAATAGCAGTCAATGGTGTTCTTAATTCATGAGAAACGGTTGAGAAGAAGGTGGACTTCATTTTGATAGCCTCCTGCAACTTTTTTTCAACTTTTGCTCTTTCCAGCAATTCAACCTGCATAGCCTCAATAGCTTTTTTGCGGTCGGAAATATCCTCGATTACTCCGTCAAACCACTTGATATTCCCTGCTTCATCATATTTAGGAGTTACTGCACTGGAAGTCCAAATCGAGGTACCGTCTTTCTTCCTTAAACGCAATAATTTCTGCCTTATTACTCCCTCTTCAATAACTTCCTGCATAAACTTTTCTCTTTCCTGGAGATTATGATAGAGAACTGAGACCGGATATTTCATTAATTCTTTTGGGTTATCAAAGCCAAACATCTTTGCCATTGCAGGATTAACCTGAATGAAATTTCCATGTAAGTCACTGGAAGTCCTATAAATACCTATATTAATATTTTCAACCAGGCTTCTATATTTCTTTTCGTTCTCCTGTAAAGCATCGTTCTGATTACAGGCTAAACAAGCATTTGCCAATTTCCTAACTAAAGGAATTAAAGATTTGATAATTGGCACAGCCAAGGATCCGCGATTCTTAATCAAAATTAAGCAGCCAAATTCCTTTAATTTAAATATAAGATAATTAGCACCTAATTTATCCTGCCCGGAAATCGGGAAATTGTCATCGCAACTATATACCATTAATTCGCTTCCCTTTTTAGGCAAACATTTTAAAGCGTCCAAATATGACTGATTCTTATCAATATTTCTAGGAATAGAATATATCTTTGTATACCCTAACTCTAAATCATTGTTAGTCTGTAGTATTACTCCGATCGAGCAATTAAGCCTCTTTAAAATTATTAAAAGGCTTGTCTGCAGCATCTGCTTAAGATCCAGGCTGGTCCCTATAGATAAAGCTATTTCATAACATAGTTGAATTTGTTCCATATTTGTTAACATAGTTATTGGCCTAAGATACTAATTACAGAAGTTTTATTATAGAACTCCAAATAATCCTTCCTGTTGTTAGCAATTTCTCCTATGGTTAAGGCACCGATAAGAGGAATGTTGGGATCATACACAGCATCTAACTCTTCAATGAACCTATCCTCCAAAAATAAAACTCTAGAAATACAGTCCATAAACAACATTGTTGTTTTATCTTTATCCGCAGCAATATAAGCTTCCTCAGCACGTAATCTAGCTCTCCTTGCTGCCACAATAAGTGAAGTTGAATCACCGGTTAAAATATCTAAGAATGATCCATGAGGAACTTCGCCGACACAAACAAGAGAATTATCATCTCCCCGCATAAACGGGTCCCGCACAATTTTTTCCGAATTTAAACGCACGATGCCAAAAGGATAGCCTTTGGCAATATCAAAAAAATTATCATCTGAAAATGCTTTGCCTGAATGCTTCTCTACTGCTTCCTTATAAACTTTAAAGGCTGGCTCCCAGTCTAAGGTCTTAATAATATTCCTATCAGATTCTGTAACTCTATACGGGCCGCTAATACTTGTCCATCCATGGGATACGCCAACCCCGCTTTCTATATTAGAAAGGGCTAAAACCGCGCTATCCTGGATAAGACCCTCCCGGGTAAATAAACAAGGTTTTGGGAGCATGCTCAAAGAACCAGTGCCACCGCCTATATAATTAAACTCCAGGCCAAAAATATCAAATAAACTGTCAATCAACGCATTTATTCTTTGGGAAAAGCCGTCAACTAAAACAAACATTGTTTTACCATCTCCGGGATCCGGAATCTTTTTATCGATAATTTCTTTATAATTGACGTTCATATCACTTAAATTAGGAATAATCTGAACATTTATTTTCTTTGGTAGCCCAGCGACAATTGTCCCTTTTTTATATTTCCCCTTTCCATAAATAATCTCAGGGAAAACTCCTCCAAAAACAGGAATTTGAATATTCTTTAATACTGGATCAACATTTTCCGGAGTAAAGCCATTTTCATCACAGGCAAATATCAGCAAAGATTTCACGGTTTTTTGGTTGATCACCTCTGAAACAAGGCTGTTTAACTCTTCAGGAGTACCAAGCTTTCCGATTCTAATAATCATATTTTCATATCCTCCTTAAAAGTAATTCCTCAATATCATTTTCAGACAGGTTAATAGGATTATTCTTATTATAAACTCCTTTAATAATATTTCCCAAACCAGCATGATTAACTCCGTAATCACTTAGCTTGGGCAGCTTGAATATCTCGTCCGTCCAAACATTTAACCTATCAATAAGCAAATCGCAGTAATAATCGACTTTTCTATTACTGTCAGTCACAAATAAACGGCCGATATTAGCATATTTCCCTAAAACAGGGTAATGCCAGCCAAAAATCTTCACCAGTTTTTGAATAGTTATACTTGTTGCTTCTGCAAAAAGCGTACCGCACACTACTCCATGAGGAATATTATAATACCCTCCAATAATAGAGGCTAGCCCATGAACAACACCTAGGCCTGCATTAGCTAACACAATACCAGACAACAAAGCGCCATAAGACATTCGAGCTCTGGCCTCAATATCTGCTTCCCCATTTTTATAAGCATCAAGAAATCCCGCCACAATACTTTGCATTCCATTATAGGCTAAAGTATCGGTTAACGTAGAGGCCTTAACAGATACATAAGCTTCTAAAAGCTGTGTAAAAGCATCCATTCCGCAGGCAGCTGTAAGAGAAGGAGGGCAACTAAGTGTCAATTTCGGATCAATAACCGCCACATCCGGCACAAAATTATCATGTCGCAAAGACCTCTTAAATCCTTGAGGACCGACATTACTGATAACAGCATTTTTCGTGGCTTCGCTACCTGTTCCGGCAGTTGTAGGGACCGCCATGAAATACTTTTTTCTACCGTTATGTCTTCTGTTTCCTACCCCTTCAAGATAAGTTAGTACCGAGCCTTCTGCATCTAACATTGCCGAAATTGCTTTACCAGCATCAATAACACTTCCCCCACCAACAGCTATAACAACATCGATCTGATGCTCCTTAAATTTCCTGACCATACCATCTACAAAATCTACAGAAGGCTCTCCTGAAAGTGAACAATGAAAACAATTACGGGAATTATCTTTGATCTCATTAAGAATATCTTTACAATTTTTGTTTTGAGTAAAAGATCTCTTGCCGGTTACAATTAATACGTTTTTTTCCCTGGTACAGGAAATTTGAGAAAGTTTAGAACAAACCCCGGCACTAAAAAAAATCTTGGGAATATTACTAAACTCAAAAGAGGTAATATCCATTTGTTTATTTAGGGCAAATTGAATTATATTTTATACCTTCTCTGGGAACAGCCATCCAATCAGCAACTACTTCACGCCACTGCAAATAATGAGCTGTTTTTTTATGTTCAGCCGCAGCTTCTTCAGACTCATAGGCCTCATAAAGCAAAAAACGGGAAGGATCATCAACAGACTGGATCACATCAAAGCGCTTATTTCCAGGTTCCTGTATAGAATGAGAATGGTTAGTCTTAGTGGCTGTCATAAAATCCTGAACATGTTCTTTTTTCACATGAACATAAACACATGTTATAACCATTATTTTATGCCTCCCTGCAAGCCAAAAACTCAGTTTTTGGGTCCCTAATAGCTGGTGAAACCAGCGATCTAATTTCTACTCTCTAATCTCAAATTCACACTTTGTTTTGGCTAGATCATTCGCTAAAGCTCATTATTAGAAATTAGTGAATAGATCGCAGCCCTTGGCTGCTAGTAGTGAGGATAAGTATCGGTCTTAGGTTCGAATCTCCTCACCTAATACAATTATAACTTACTTTATATCTTGATGATAAGTCTGCAAGCTTTTAACTTCTCCCTGTTGTTGCTTTTGGGCTGCAATACCTTTTACGGCCGCATATGCAGCAGGAACAGTCGTGACATAAGGTACTTTATGCTTAATAGCTGCTTTTCTTAAATAAGAATCATCCTCTTTACTGGTTTTGCCGATAGGAGTATTAATTACCATCTGGATATCGCCATTAGTAATAAAATCCACAATATGAGGCCTTCTCTCATATATTTTATTAATCTGTTGGGTATTAATACCTTTTTCACTCAAAAATTGAAACGTACCGCCGGTTGATAAGATTGTAAATCCCATATCTGAAAATTGTTTTGCGACATCGCATATGTTTTCTTTGTCTTTATCCGCTACCGTAATTAACACATTGCCCTTAAGTGGCAATTTACTTTGAGTTGCATCCTGAGCTTTGAAAAAAGCTGACCCAAAGCATTGGCCCATACCTAACACTTCACCGGTAGAACGCATTTCCGGGCCCAAAACCGGATCAACTTCAGGATAATAGTAAAAAGGAAACACAGATTCCTTAACACCAAAATGGGGAATAGTTTTATTTTGCAAATTCAGATCCGATAGTTTTTTACCTAGCATTACTTGTGTGGCAATACGCGCCATTGATAAACCACAAACTTTACTAACTATAGGAACAGTCCTGCTGGCCCTAGGATTTGCTTCCAAAATATAGACTTGATCATTATGGATTGCATATTGGATATTCATTAAACCAATTACATTGAACTCAACCGCAATTTTTTTAGTATATTCGGTTATGGTATCTATATGTTTCTGGGGAATACTAATAGGCGGTATTACACACGCAGAATCCCCGGAATGAACCCCTGCCTCCTCGATATGTTCCATTACTGCAGGAACAAACGCATCTGTACCATCAGCTATGGCATCCGCCTCAACCTCTATAGCGCCATCTAAGAATTTATCTATTAATATTGGTCTTTCAGGGGATACGTCAACAGCAGCCTTGACATAATGCGCAAGCATTTTTTCATCATGAACAATCTCCATAGCTCTTCCGCCAAGCACAAATGAAGGACGCACTATCAAAGGATAACTTATTCTATCCGCAATAGCCAAAGCCTCTTCTAATGTACTGGCCATACCACTTTCCGGCTGTGGAATACCTAGTTTTTTCATCTTTTGACAAAATCTATCACGGTCTTCCGCCATCTCAATGGTATCAGTCGAAGTACCGATTATATTTACTCCTGCCTGTTCTAATTCCTCAGCAATATTAAGCGGTGTTTGTCCGCCAAACTGGCAAATAATACCCTCTGGCTTTTCTTTTTCGTAAATACTCAAAACATCTTCAACTGTTAATGGTTCAAAATAAAGCTTATTAGAAGTATCAAAATCTGTGGAAACTGTTTCCGGATTACAATTTACCATAATGGAATCTATGCCTTCATCTCGTAATGTATAAGCTGCATGCACGCAGCAATAATCAAACTCAATACCCTGGCCTATACGGTTCGGCCCACCGCCAAGTACCATTATTTTTCTGGTATTTGATACTTCAGTTACATCTTTAGCGTTATAAGTTGAATAATAATAAGCCGCATTGTCAACTCCGCTAACAGGAACCGGGTGCCAGCCTTCGGTACTACCTAATTTGCTTCTTTGCTGCCTGATCTCTTTTTCTTTAGTTCCTAAAATAGTGGCCAAGTACTTATCAGAAAAACCATCTTTTTTGGCTTGTATTAAAAGCTCATCAGGTAACTGCTTACCTTTATATTGGAGGATTTCTTCTTCCAGATCTACTAATTGCTTCATCTGTTCAATAAACCAGTGTTTTATATGGGTCTTTTCAAATAATTCATTAGCACTTACGCCTTTTCTAAGTGCTTCATACATAATAAACTGCCGTTCGCTAGAAGGATGGGCAAGCATAATCATGAGATCTTCCACAGATTTCTCATTATAATCCTTAGCAAAACCAAGGCCATATCTGCCGTCCTCTCTGGAACGTATAGCTTTTTGAAAAGCTTCTTTATAGTTTTTGCCAATGCTCATAACCTCACCAACAGCACGCATTTGGGTACCTAGCTTATCTTCCAGCCCCTTAAACTTTTCAAATGCCCAGCGAGAAAACTTAACCACAACATAATCTCCGGAAGGAGTATATTTTTCCAGGGTGCCATCACGCCAATAAGGTATTTCATCCATAGTGAGCCCGCCTGCTAAAAGCGCTGAGACATAGGCTATTGGAAAACCTGTAGCTTTAGAAGCCAAAGCTGAAGAACGGGATGTTCTAGGATTTATTTCAATTATAACAACCCTGCCGGTCTCAGGATCATGGGCAAACTGAACATTAGTTCCGCCTATCACTCCTATAGCTTCAACTATAGAGTAGGAATAATCCTGTAGTTTTTTTTGCAGTTTTTCATCAATGGTTAACATGGGGGCAGTACAATAACTATCTCCGGTATGCACGCCCATAGCATCCACATTCTCAATGAAACATACGGTAATCATCTGGTTTTTAGAATCACGAACTACTTCCAGCTCCAGCTCTTCCCATCCCAGAACAGACTCTTCTATCAATATCTGGTTTACCATACTAGCCTGTAAACCACGTGCTGCAATATCACGGAATTCCTGCATGTTATAAACCAGGCCTCCGCCAGTACCGCCCATAGTATATGCCGGTCGTATAACACAAGGCAGGCCGATTTCTTTAATGATCTCCTCTGCTTCTTCCATACTATTGGTAATCTTGCTATTAGGCATTTCAATACCTAATCCATCCATAGTATCTTTAAATGCCTGTCTATCTTCCCCTCGCTTTATAGCATCAATCTGCACACCTATGACCTTTACTCCGTATTTATCCAGAATACCCTCTTTTGCCAGTTCAGAAGAAAGGTTAAGGGCAGACTGTCCTCCCAAATTTGGTAAAAGAGCATCAGGCCTTTCTTTATCAATAATCTTAGTCATAGTTTCTATTGTTAAAGGTTCAATATAGGTAATATCTGCCATCCCAGGATCTGTCATAATAGTGGCCGGATTGGAATTTACTAAAACAATTTCATACCCCAAGCTACGCAAAGCTTTACAAGCTTGGGTACCTGAATAATCGAATTCACAAGCTTGTCCAATTACTATTGGCCCGGAACCAATTATCATAACCTTGTTTATGTCATTTCTTTTTGGCATATTATTTCTCCTTATTAATGGGCCTGTTGCAAAATACCGGAAAAATTTCTGACGGCAAATTTCAGCATCTTCCCGCCTATAAAATTTTGCTCGCCATAAATTTACCCGGCATTTCGCAACAGACCCTTATCGGGTTTTTTTGAAAACTAACGGTCATCGTATCATGTTTTGATAATCCAAAAAAGATACTTATATTCCGCCAATAAAAACTAAAAAAATCAGTTAAGAAAAAGGATTCGTTCTGATGGCAAATACAAAAAAATATGGATAATTCTGCTGGGTATACTGCATATAATTAAGCCATTGTTTAATTAAGCTATCATAAGCCCTTTCAATATCAACTTTAGCATGTTTAATATCATCTTCCGATAATCCCTCCAAATCCCTGGCCGCCAATTCCTCGGCAATATGGAACACTGACATTAAAGTCTCTGTAAATTTTTCATGTTCCAGCAAACTAGGGTTCTGGAGCATATTAATTAAAAACTCTCTTTTAGAGGTCAAAAACTGGGAAAGTTTAACAAGGTCAAGGCCATCCACACAAATATCTGATTTATATTTAGATAATGATTTAAAAGCTTTATCAAAATTAAAATCTTTACACCCTTCATTACATGTCATTAAATCCCTGATTTTCCCCACATTTTTATCAACCTTAGAAAAAGTCTGGAGCAGTTGTTTTCCAAACTCGCTAAAAAAGGTCTCTATTACCATATTCAACTTTTTAAGATGGCTCTGTTTTTCCCATTGATTTAAAAGATGATGGATAACAAGCGTAACTAGCAACACTTCGAAAAATACAAATGCTACATCCCCTACCAAGTAAATAAAAATATGATGGGAATCTCTAAAAAGCACATAGTGAATTCCATAGGTAAAAGTGCCTAAAATTAGCATAGTTATGCCAAATACTATGCGCCAGTTAATTAATTGTTTTATCTTTTTAGCTCTCTTTTTCATACTCTTAGGAATCCTTTGCAGATATGTTTTTAGTTTAATTTATTGTTTTGGATTAAGCAAAGATTTTAGGAGTAATCCTTTAGTCTTTTAAAGCACTATAGGCTTCACAGACTGAGAATAAGGTTTTTTTAAGAGCTTCGCCCTTAAAAATCCCATAAAAATTAAGATGTTAATTACCTTGATTATCACCCCAAGAAAGACCTCAAGTATGTGGAAGATTTTACTCTTTTAAACTTCTCTATATATTTACTTCGGTTTTCATGCGAAACATTTGTCAAAGACAAATCTATTTTAACATTATTTATAGCGTGATTTTCAGGATATTTTATATGCTTTAGAGTCTTAATTTTATCGCATGAATTAAAATTAAGAAATAAACTATATCCTTTGAATTCTTTGAGATTAAATCCTTTTAAGTTTTTAATACTTGAACTTTGTAGATCAACATCGATTCTTTTCAAGCTTTCCGATAACACATGCCCTTTTAAATTAATAAGTTTTTTACATTCTTTAAGCTTGATTATATACTCAACTAGGTTATTCAAAGGTGTTAAATCGCATCCTGTCAAATCTTTCAAATCTGACTTTGAAAAATCAAAGTGGAGACGCTCTAAAGTTTTGGGTAGTATTTTTATATCCACAAAGTCACCAATGCTTCCTTTAAGATTATCTTTGCATATCTTAAAAAAACGCAAATTCTTCAAATTTTTGAACACAGATTTTTCTATTCTATTAATATTTGATTGTAACAAATAAAGTGACAAATGCGTTAATCCAGGAGAGAGAAAAAGAGAGTTTAATGTTTTTAATTTTTTTTGATCACCCAATATACCAAATCTAATTGAAAAGTAAGTTAAAAAAGATAAATAGCTTAAATCAAGCTTTTTAAATTTTGTTAAAGTAATACCCGAATAATCAACCTTTAACTTTTTCAGTTGTGAATCCTTTGGAAGACAAGCCAAGGGAGTTTGTTGTGAATCTCGAAAATTAATATTAAGCTCCACCAACGTTTTAGATAATTTCAAAGTAGGAGTTTCAAAAATTGTGGATAAATAATCACTATACTTGAGATACAATACTTCTAAGCCCCTTATTTTCTCAAAATTAAATAATTTTGAGTCTAAATACTTCGCGCATAAATAATCTTTGGGCATCAACATCATTTTGATATACCTTGCTTTTTTCGGAAATGCAAATCCTGGCAAGGTGGATCCGGGTGGTACTGTCATAAGCAATTCAAAGTGATCAATATTTGTTAAAACACTAAAATCAGCCACTTCGCCAACCAATGTTTGTCTTATATCGATCTTAATTCGTTCCAATGAATTTGGTAAATCATTTATATTACTTAACTTTTTAAAGTTACTACATCGATAACAATTAATATCAAGTTCATTTAAATTAGGATAATTCGTTTTATTTAATCCATTTATGGTTTCTATGCTAGATTCTTTAAGGTGCATTTTTATTCGTTTCATAAATGTTGAGGGATTTGGCAATGTTATATCTTTAATATTTTTGCAGCCGTTAAGATAAAGCTCTAAGTATTGTAAGCATCTTAAGTTTTTTTGCGGATTAAATACTCCGTTTTTACCTGTAATTTTGGAATACGATAAATCTAGAATAAAATGTTTAACTGATTCATGATTAGGGATATCAATTTTGTATGTTAAACCGGAATATTTTTGATGTCTAATCTCTAACCTCTCCAGGTTAGGCAAATCCTTGGATTCTATGCCTGTTTTACATTCAATACTAGGATGTTTAATTAGTGTAAGGTGTCTTATAGAGTTAGGATATTCAAACAGTTTTTTAAGAGTGTCTTTCTTAAGAATACAGAAGTCAATAATTATCTTTTCTAGATTATTATAGCTCTTAAAATTTGTTCTCAATTTAGTTAAGTATATTTGCTCTCTATTAAAAAGACCATGAGTAAGGTGGTCATTAGTAGGGATAAATCTTGTTTCCTCGATATTTTTAGGTAGTATACAATCAATAATTATAGGATTTTTTTTAGGATAAAAGATAAATACATATTTTAGATTATCAAAGTTCCTTAAATCCAAATTATGAAAGCCAAAAAATACTCCCCAGATTCTAAGCCTTATGCTTTTTAGACAATTTGGACTAATTACTTCTTCTTTCCAGTTTTTTTGTATTCCGTCTTTAATATTCTTTAAAACTTTTAAAAATTTCTTAAATGAAGATGAAGAATGATACTCAAAATCGTAAAACTTACCGCATTTTTCATCCATTGTATGCTCATAAAGTTGCTTGCAAATGAGACTCCACTCATTATGACGGCCCAAAAACCTTAAGATATAAAAAGAAAGCTCTGGAAACAAATTTGATAAGATTTTACTAGACTGGACTTTGAATGTAGAGTTTAACAAATTTTTGTGGAAAACCATTTCCCTGCTCTTTTATAGATATTATTTTTAGCAATATTCTTCCCTACTCCCAAATAACCATTTTTTTTATCATTATGCTTTGATTAGTTATCGCGCAAAAGCTAAAAATATTTCATTTTCATGGGTGCTTTTCTTTTGTAAAGCCAAAATATTGGTAATAATTAACTTCTATCTTTCCATTATATAATTTCCGTATCCTATCAGGCTTAGCTCTTTTGAAATATCTAGGAAATATCTTATCTGCTGTCAAAATATATATTGACCAACCTAACTTCTTTCTAAATGTCTTATGCAAAGAAATATATATTTCATTTAACTCTTTAAAATCTGCCATCCTGATCCCATAAGGAGGATTAGAAATAATTATGCCGTATTGGCTATCTATCCATAAATCCTTTATATCTTTTTGTTCAAATACAATATCATTCCCTACCCCAGCCCTTTCAGCATTAGCTTTAGAGGTCTTAATACTGTTTTCGCTGATATCATAACCATAAACCTGAAATTTGTTATAAGACTGCATAGAATTTCTGGCCTGTAGCCTAGCTTGCTCCCAAGCTTCTATTGGTACTAACGGCCATTTTTCGGATGCAAAGCTTCTTTTTAATCCTGGAGCCATATTTTTAGCAATCATGGCTGCTTCAATTAAAATAGTCCCGGAACCACACATAGGATCAATCAGGATCTTTTCTTTATTCCAAAAACTTAATTGGACCAAGGCTGCTGCTAATGTTTCTTTAAGAGGAGCTTCTCCTCCTTCCTCCCGATAGCCTCTTTTATGAAGTCCAGTTCCAGACGTATCCACTGTAAGCAGGGCAACATCTTTAAGCATAGCTATTTGTACAACAAATTCCGGGCCTGTTTCCTCTAGCCACTCCAGGTTGTATTTAGCTTTTAGTCGTTCAACTATGGCTTTTTTAACAATTGACTGACAAGCTCTAATACTACCCAAAGTAGACTTAACAGACTTACCGATAACTGTAAATTTACCATTTTTAGGTATCAGGTTTTCCCAAGGAAGATTTTTGGTATTATCAAAAAGCTCATCAAAGGTAAGCGCGTTAAACTCCCCCATTTTAAGAAGGACTCTGTCTGCACATCTGAGCCATAAGTTAGCTTTAGGAATATCTCCCAAGGTAGCCTCAAATGTAACCTGGCCATCTTTAATTTTAATAATATTAAAGCCTAAAGCCTTAACTTCATTACTGACAACTTTCTCCAGTCCAAAAGCTGAAGTCGCAATAAGGGTAATTTCTTTCATCTTATACCTAATTTCTTATTAATTCGTGTAACGTCCGGTGTGCGAATTAAAGAAATAAATTTGGTTATACCGACTTTTGGGCAACCCATATCATATCTACTGATTTCTCTTTATCGAACTTATTCTGCAAATAGTCACCGAATATTTTAATTTTTTTAAATCCGCATTTTTTCAAACTTTTTTCTAAAGCAGCTCTAGAAATCCTGGGCATATTTCCCGGGCCGCGTGTGGATATCTTCCAGTCAGTTTCGTTCTTAGCCTGGGATAAAGCTATTATTTCAGAATGAATATATTTCTGGGAAGTGGTAAACTTTCTTAAGAAAATATAACGTGTATCTTCAGTTTCAACCGTCCTTGGTTTGGAAAAACCATTCCTCTCTTTTTCAAAATTCAAAACCTGGAAAATAAGCAATCCGGATTTATTCAATAGGCTAATGCACTTTTTAAATATTTTCTCATAAGAATAGGACTTGGACATTAAAGCAAAACTATTGCCCAAACTATAAATAACATCAAACTTTTCTTTTTCCCGCCCTTTAAATGCTTTCATAAAATCAGCTTGGATTAACCTGGTATTCTCAGCTAATTTATGGGATTGGCTAAGCCTAAATTCATCTCTATCAAGGCCGGTAAGGGTAAATTTTGAACTACTTAAACTAGCTAAATGCCTACCTGTCCCACAGCCGACATCAAGGATACTTCCCTGGCTAATATTATATTTTTTGAGCATGTCCAAAATAAAATCTGTTTCCATAGGTAAACGGTTGTTCCAATTTACCAATAGGTCGTAATCAATATCCTTTGCTAAAAAGTCTTTTTGCATAAGTTATATTATAACAAATACTACAAAGTTCGCAGAGACTTGTGCGTAGCATCCCCCAGAGCAAAAACTCAGTTTTTTGGTCCCTAATAGCTGGTGAAACCAGCGATCTAATTTCTACTCTCTATTCACTAAATCCGTTCTTCGTTTTTTGCTAGATCATTCGCTAAAGCTCATTATTAGAAATTAGAGATTAGATCGCAGCCATTGGCTGCTAGTAGGGAAGATGAATCAATGATTAAATCCCCAGAGGAAGATTGGAAATGGGAAATTAAACTCACCCACGTTCCCTCTCTTGAAAGAGAGGGACGGTAGAGATGTGGTACTTGGGGATTTGTGTTTCTTGACCTATAGTTAGTTTGAACCCAAAAACTGAGTTTTTAGCTGGTTGTGCCTAAGCAATAAACTGCTTTACTTCTGCACGAACAATCGCTGAAGCCTTAAACTTCTGGCGCAGAATCCTAAGTGTTTCTGGAAACTTCTTCCGGGGCATCATAACATTCACCGCAGAATACTTTTCCCCCCTCGAAACTGTAGGCTCATTTGAGCATAACTTTTCACTAATTAAATATTTACTCACTTTTTCCAATTCATCATTCAGAACATTAAACTTAACATCAAAGAACCTTCTACCTGCCACAGCCCCATAAAGCAAACCGAAAATCTCTTTTGCTTTTTCTTTCTTCCAGCCAGTACAGCCCGGACCGGCATATAAGCCAGAGCTTGATTCCATAATTGTTTCAAGCTCTTTTAATCCGTACTTCTTTAAAGTGCTTCCTGTTTGAGTATTATCTACAATTAGATCTGCACCTTTAGCCATATAGCCCTCTGTTACACCATCAGAATTAATTATCTGGCATAATTTATTTTCTCCATCAACTAATCCTCTAACCTGAACTAAAGGACGTTTATTGCCAAAAACTTTTTGATAAGCTTTCTGCTTCATAAAATACTTTCTGGTAAGATTCGGGTATTCGGTAAAGCATAATATTGGCTTTTTTCTGTCTTTCTGCGCCTTAAAAAACTCTTCAATTGACTCAAAAGGAACATTATTCTGGATAGCAATAACCAATCTGGTCTGGCCATATTCCAAATCCCCTACCCTGGTTATCTTATTTCCCTTTATATTTACAGACTCTTCATCCACCCAATCCTTGCCCACAATAGCAACGTCTAATAAATCTCTAGTAAGCTCCACCGGAGCGCTTTGCGGCCTGGTAAGTAAAGGCAGTATCTCCTGGTCATTAACAATATTTAAATCTTTATCAGATTCTTTTCCAGGTTGATAGCCTTTAATATCATAACCGGCATTGGTAAATATTTGGTGCGTGTTTCCCCTGCCAATGGCATTTAAGCTTCCTTTAGGCAGGCCTAGTTTTATTTGTTTCATAAATTAAATAATAACATACTGATTTTAAAACAAGCTATAGGATATGTTTTATTTAAGGGCTGTCGCCCTTAAGATCCCTTTAGTTTTTAAGATGCTGCGCACTTCACAGACTGGGAATATGTTATATTTAAGGGCTGTCGCCCTTAAGATCCCTTTAGTTTTTAAGATGCTGCGCACTT
>JBHPDY010000003.1:0-32880 GCA_042577605.1 Candidatus Margulisiibacteriota bacterium | reverse complement strand
ATGCTGCCGTACGAGGAAGAGGCGGCGCCGGCTTTCCAGCTGGTGTCAAATGGGGTTTCCTTCCGAAAAATGATCCGCGGCCGGTTTATCTTGTCTGTAATGCAGATGAAGGGGAGCCAGGCACATTTAAAGACAGGCAGATAATGGAATATGATCCTCATCTTTTAATAGAGGGCATGGCTATTTCAGCTTATGCTTTAAATGCCAAAAAAGCTTTCATATATATAAGAGGGGAATTCAAATGGATCGCTGATATTCTGGAAAATGCTGTACAGCAGGCAGGAAAAGCAGGCCTATTAAAACATGTTGAAATTATTGTTCACCGGGGCGCCGGATCATATGTTTGTGGAGAAGAAACTGCGCTGATTGAGTCTATAGAGGGAAAAAGAGGGAATCCCAGAAACAAACCTCCTTTTCCAGCCAATATCGGCCTTTATAACTGCCCTACTATCATTAACAATGTAGAAACCTTAGCCAGCGTACCTTATATTATCGAAAATGGCGCAAAAGCATTTAAAAAATTCGGAACTGAAAATAATTATGGCCCGAAATTATTTGGCGTCAGCGGGCATGTAAATAAACCTGGTGTTTATGAGTTTCCTCTAGGAACACCTCTGACACAGATCTTAAAAGCTGCCGGTGGCATACAGGGCAATTTGAAAGCTGTGATTGTCGGCGGACTATCTGTTCCGATCCTAACCGCAGCTGATGTAAAGAACTTAAATATGGACTTTGATTCTTGTGCCAAAGCAGGCACAATGTTGGGATCAGGGGGAATTATTGTTATTAATGATTCTATTTCAATACCTAAATTGGCTTTAAGAACCATCAAATTTTATGATCATGAATCTTGCGGACAATGTATCCCGTGCCGTGAAGGCTCGCGTGCTATTGCGACCTTATTAAAGAAATTATTGAGAGGGAAGGAGGGGCCTGCGGCTATCGATCAGATACTCAGTATGTGCAAGAACATTAAAGGATTAACCCTTTGTCCAACCGGAGATGCTTTTGCAATGCCTATTGAAGCAATGATATTAAAATTCAGAAATGAATTTGAAGCATTAATTAAAAAATAAGGAGTGAGGTGATTATGAGTTCTAAATTAATAATAAATGGA
Source organism: Candidatus Margulisiibacteriota bacterium (assembly GCA_042577605.1). Taxonomy (GTDB): domain Bacteria; phylum Margulisbacteria; class Marinamargulisbacteria; order JBHPDY01; family JBHPDY01; genus JBHPDY01. The sequence goes on along the minus strand of JBHPDY010000003.1, from coordinate 31,763 downwards.
AGAGAAATAAACTTTACCGAAGGTCAAACAATACTTGACGTAGCAAAAGAGAACAATATCTATATTCCTACTCTTTGCTATCACCCCAAAACAGGACAGGCCAACAAATGTAGAATATGTGTAGTAGAAATAGAAGGCATGAACGGCTTACAAACAGCTTGTTCGGTCCAAGCTCAAAATAGCATGGATATAAAAACAGAAACAGAGCAGATTATCGAAGCTAGAAAAATGATTGTAAATCTTCTTCTGGCAAACGGACAGCATAATTGTTTATCTTGTGAACAAAACGGAGAATGTGAATTGCAGGAAGCTGCTTACAAACTAGGCATAGAAGTCCCTGCTTTTGAAATTCCCGACAAAAAAGAAGTTGACGATTCATCTGAAATGATCGTAATGGACCACAGCAAATGTATTCAATGCGGTCGCTGCGTTGAAGCTGACAACAAAACTGTTGTGCATGAGGTTTTAAATTTTGGTTATCGCAACCATGATACCAAGGTTATTTGCGATAATAATCTTCAAATGGGAGAATCATCCTGCGTTCAATGCGGTGAATGTTCCCAGCTTTGCCCGGTTGGAGCCATTGTTGATAAGAAATCAATTGGTAAAGGCCGCCCTTGGGAATTGGAAAAAGTTAATACAATTTGTTCTTACTGCGGAGTGGGTTGTTCTGTTACCTTACATATTAATAAAGCGGATAATAAGATTGTAAAAGTAACCGGAGTTGAAGGCGCACCTACCAATGATGGAATGCTTTGTGTAAAAGGCCGTTACGGATATGATTTTGTAAACAGCTCTGAACGGTTAACAACTCCCCTTATGAGAGATAAAAAGGGTGGAGAACTAAGAGAAGCAACCTGGGAAGAAGTTATTTCCACTATTTCTAAATCATTTATAGAAATAAAAAAGAAAAACGGCCCGGACGCTATTGCCGGCCTGGCTTCTGCAAAGGTTACAAATGAGGAAAACTTTGCTTTTCAGAAATTTTTTAGGCAGGTGGTCGGCAACCATAATGTCGACCACTGCGCTAGGTTGTGACATAGCGCCACAGTGGCCGGTCTGGCCGCTTCACTAGGTTCCGGAGCAATGACAAACGATATCGCTGGTATAGATAATGCAAATGTAATACTTATTACCGGTTCTGCTACAGCAATAGCCCACCCGGTAATTGCCAGTAAGATCAAACAAGCTGTAAGGGCTGGAAAAACCAAACTTATTGTTATTGATCCTAAAGAAATTGACATGGCTAAATATGCTACTATCTACGCCCAGCAGCGCTGCGGGACAGACGTTGCAGTTCTAAATGGGATAATGCATGTCATTATCAAGAATAATTGGCATGATAAAGCATACATTAAAGAACGTGTTGAAGGATTTGAAGAGTTAAAGTCAGTTGTGGCTGAATATACTCCTCAGAAAGTAGAAAAGATTACCGGCATTCCAGCCAAAACCATAGAAGAAATTGCCGAGCTTTTTGGGACAGCAGAAACAGCTGCTTTATTCTATGCTATGGGTATTACTCAACATACTTCAGGTACGGATAATGTCTGGTCTACAGCTAATTTACAAATGCTTTGCGGTAACCTCGGTAAAAACGGCGGTGGTGTAAATCCTTTACGGGGACAGTCAAATGTTCAAGGTGCCTGTGATATGGGTGCTTTACCTGTTGTTTTCCCTGGATATCAAAAAGTAATTGACGAGAAAGCACGCGACAAGTTCTCTAAAGCTTGGGGCGTTAAGATGGCAGAAAAACCAGGCCTAACCGTTAATGGAATGATTGAAGGTTGTGATAAAGGTAATGTAAAAGCCCTTTATTGTATGGGTGAAAACCCTATGCTCAGCGATCCTGACATAAATCACGTCAGGGAAGCTCTTAAAAAGGTAAAACTGTTAATCGTTCAGGATATCTTTTTAACTGAAACCGCTGAATTAGCTGATATCGTTCTTCCGGCAGCAAGTTTTGCAGAAAAAGATGGTCTATTCACTAACACCGAACGTCGTGCCCAGAGGGTTAGAAAAGCTATTAATGCGCCTGGCCAAGCAAAGGATGACTGGGTGATAATCCAGAATATTGCCAAAGCTATGGGTGCTAATTGGAAATATAAATCAGCGCTTGATATTTCTAAGGAAATATCTGAATTGACTCCGCAATATGGCGGTATTTCCTGGAAAAGAGTTGCTGACAGCGGTCTTCAATGGCCATGTCCAAATGCTACTCACCCTGGCACAGCTTTCCTTCACAAAGGCACTTTTGCCAGAGGTAAAGGTTTAATGAAAGGAATTCATTTCAGAGAGCCGGCTGAACTTCCTGATAAGAGCTATCCTTTTATCATGACTACCGGAAGGGTACTTGAGCATTTCCATACAGGTACTATGACCAGAAAAACTCAAGAGTTAAATAATCTTTCCGGACCACATGTAATGATTTCCGTAGAAGATGCTGAAGCTCTAGGAATCCAAAACAGTGAAACTGTGAAAATAAGTACCCGCAGAGGCGAAATAGAAGCTCCGGCTTTTGTTACTAAGAGAATAGGAAAAGGAACTATTTTCATTCCTTTCCATTTCAAAGAAGCCGCTGCTAATATTCTGACTAATCCGGTATTTGATCCGGTAGCAAATATACCAGAATATAAAGCTTGTTCTGCACAAGTAACAAAAATAAGGACTAAAGGTCAAGCTAAAACAAAAGAAAAGGAAGTAGCCTTTAGTTAATTTTTTAATAACAATAAGTGCGGGAAATCCCGCACTTATTGTTATGGTTGATAAAAATTTTATTAAGGAGTAAAAGACTGAAATAACCAAAGTTTTGATGATCGGTCGGATTGTTGAAGCGTAGGAAGAAAGATTTAATATGAATATTTACATTTTGTTTTTTATAATTCAATTCATTTTCTTCATTTTATTCAAAAATATATTCCTTAATGATTTAATCTTTTTAACTTCAAGTTTTGAAGCGCTGCGCACTTCACAGACTGAGAATGAGATTTGTTTAAGGGCTATGCCCTTAAAATCCCGTGTTAAAATCAACACCCTTTATGGTTGTTATGGAAAGGAGTATTTATGAATAGGATTAAAAACTTTTTTGCTGGTAAATGGGGGATAATAGTAACTGGGATAATTATTGGATTGGCCGCCATAGCACTTCAGTATTTTGGAAATCCCAAAAACATGGGCTTTTGTATTGCCTGTTTCACTCGGGATATTGCCGGGGCAATCGGCCTGCACCGGGCAGGTGTTGCTCAATATTTAAGGCCGGAGATTATTGCTATTGTACTTGGTTCGTTTTTGATTGCTGTATTAACCCGGGAATTTAAACCTCGCGGCGGTTCTTCTCCGATTATAAGATTTTTGCTGGGGATGTTTGCTATTATCGGGTCTTTGGTGTTCTTAGGTTGCCCCTGGAGAGCAATCCTTCGTTTAGGAGGGGGAGACTTAAATGCCATTTTCGGTATTGGCGGTTTAATGGCCGGTATTTATTTGGGAACTATTTTCTTAAAAGGCGGTTATGACCTGGGTAGAAGCAGGAAAATGAAAGCTACTGCCGGACTGATATTTCCTGGTATTATGATTGGATTATTGGCCTTGATTATTGTTTTTCCTCAAGTAAGCGGAATAATTAAAAGCGGAATTCTTTTTTACAGTACCAAAGGGCCTGGCGCAATGCATGCTCCGGTCTTAATTTCTCTGGCTGTGGGGCTGATTGTTGGAATCATTGCCCAGAGAAGCAGGTTCTGTACTATCGGCGGTTTTCGTGACCTATTCCTTTTCAAACAATTCCATTTAATTTCCGGCGCTGTTTCACTTTTGCTAACAGTATTTGTTTTAAATCTTCTGCTTGGGACATTTAATTTGGGCTTTGAGGGACAGCCTGTTGCTCATTCAAGCTGGGCATGGAACTTTTTAGGTATGGTGTTGGCGGGATTAGCTTTTGCACTGGCAGGGGGATGTCCTGGCAGGCAATTGGTTTTAGCTGGTGAAGGCGATACTGATGCAGCTATGTTTTCTTTGGGAATGCTTACTGGGGCTGGAGTAGCGCATAATTTTCTGCTTACTGCGTCACCAAAAGGAATAGGAGCCCACAGCGCTTTTGCAGTCATCTTTGGTTTAGCGGTACTGGTTCTTATCGGTTTCTTTAATAAGGAGGAAGTTTAAATGTCTGAAGTTATTGATGCTACCGGCCTTTCTTGTCCTAAGCCTGTGATGCTGATGGTAAAAAAATTGAAATCTATTGAGAATGGTGAATTCAGTATCATTGTAGATAATGATACTGCCAAAGAAAATGTCTGCAGAACAGCAGAGGAAAGAAACGGAAAAATAATATCTATTGAGCGAGAACAAGGAAATTATGTTATAAATATTGGTACAAAATGATTATTTTGCTCTTTGAATCGTTGAACCATTTATTAAAAGCAGAAAAGATATTGAAAAATAATGAAATTCAATATGAAATTATACCTACACCAAGGGAATATTCATCAGACTGCGGGTCAGCGATCAGGGTACAGAAAAGTTCTTTTAAGGAAAAAGCAGTTGCAAAGCTAGTAGATTTTGCGACTGATTATAGAGAGGAAGAAACTGGTGTTTCAACTGGTCTTCAAAACCAGTAGCGGACGGATAATACCGGCTGTGGCAGGTTCGATTCCTGCTCTCTCTGCCAAAAATGATATTTTTGGCCCCTAATAGTCGGTGAAACCGACGATCTAATTTCTACTCTCTAATTACTTGAACTATTTTTGGCAAGTGAATAGAGATTAGATCATAAGCTGCGCTTATTATTAGATCGCAACCGGTTCGGTTGCTATTAGTATAAAATTACTAGGATTTAAATATGTTCTTATTCGAAAAATTAGATATCTATAAAAAAGCCCTTAATTATTGCCAAGAAATATTAGAACTTTTGGTCAATGATAATATTAACAGCAACTTGAAAGATCAGCTTTATCGAGCTAGCACTTCGATTGTTTTAAATATAGCAGAAGGCTCTGGACGTTATACTCAAAAAAGCAAGAATAATTTTTATATTTATTCCAGAGGTTCAATTTATGAATGCGTTGCTATTCTACAAATACTTAAAAATCAGGAACTAATAGAAGAAAAAGTATATTATAAGCATTATGCGTTATTAGAAGAATTATCAAAAATGATCTCAAAACTCATCAAATAAAATGAAAAAAGAACATTTAAAAAAATATATTATGAGAAAACTTCCAGGAGTAGACACCCTATTAACAGAAACTCCTATCAAAGATTTAATCCAAAAATTCAGCCAAGAGCTGGTAGTATATTCTATTAGAAGTATTCTAGATAAAGCCCGTGCAGATATACAGAAAAACAACAAAAATCCTGATAAAAATGAATTAATCTCCCAAATTAAGGATTTGATTTCAGCGCTAACCAAACCTGCCTTAAAACCAATGATAAATGCCACTGGAGTCGTTATCCATACAAACCTAGGCAGAGCGCCATTAGGAAATAATGTTTTAAAAAACGCACTAGAAAGCGCTTCAGGTTATTGTAACCTGGAATTTAATCTTAAAACTGCTAAACGGGGTCATAGGAACGGGCATTTATCAGAAATTTTAAAATTCCTGACCCAAGCAGAAGACGCTATTGTAGTTAATAATAATGCTGCTGCCATTATTCTGATCTTAAATACCTTTTCCAAAGATAAAGAAACAATTGTTTCCCGAGGGGAACTAATTGAGATCGGAGGATCGTTTAGGATACCGGAAATTATGAGCGCAGCTGGGGCTGTAATGCGTGAAACAGGGACTACGAACCGCACCAGGATTTCTGATTATGAAAAAACCATCAATGAAAAAACCGCTTTGCTTTTCAAAGCTCATCAATCAAATTTTGCTATCAAAGGTTTTACGGAAGAAGCAGGCCTGAAAGCTTTGGTTGAACTAGGAAAAAAGAAAAATATCCCGGTTGTATATGACATTGGTTCCGGCCTTTTAAGAAAACCAAAAAACCTATCATTATCTGAAGAGCCTGATGTTCGAAGTGCGGTTAAACAAGGGGCTGACCTGGTTTGTTTTAGCGGCGATAAATTACTAGGGGGGCCTCAAGCTGGAATTATTTGCGGGAAGAAAGAACTTATCCGCAAACTGGCTAAAGCGCCTATGATGAGAGCCTTAAGAGTTGGGAAATTAACCATTGCTGCTTTAGCTGCTGCTTGTGAGAACTATCTGACCGATAACCTTTTAGCAGAAAACACACCTATTTTTAATTTTCTGGAGCGTACTGAAAAAGAACTTCTGTCTTTGGCTGAGAAATTAAAAGCTGAGTTTGAGGCAAAAGGCTTTGTTTCTGAAGTTATTAAAAGCCAGGGACAATGCGGGGGAGGCACCTTGCCTGAGCTAAAGATAGATAGCTTTGGGGTGAAAATCAGCTTAAAAGATAAAAAACGCAAGGAAAACGTTTTATTTGCGGAAAAGCTTTATCAGGAATTATTAAATTTGGATAAACCTGTGCTCGGTATTTTACGGCAGGGGAATTTGGTTTTTGATGTTTTGACTTTGAATAAGGAAGATATTCCTTATATTTCCATTGTTTGTAGCCACGCGATTCATCGCGTCTCTACAAAAATAAACTGATATGAAACATTTGATAATGGGTACTGCCGGGCATATTGATCATGGAAAGACTGCCTTGATCAAAGCTCTGACTAATATTGATTGTGATACTCATAAAGAAGAAAAAAAGCGTGGGATTACCATTAATCTTGGCTTTACTTATCTGGATTTACCTGATGGGAACAGTATTGGTATTGTGGATGTTCCCGGCCATAAAGATTTTATCCACACAATGGTGGGCGGGGCTAGCGGTATAGACTTTGTTTTATTTGTGGTTGCTGCTGATAGCGGAGTTATGCCCCAGACACGTGAACATCTGAAAATCATGGATTTATTGGGCATAAAAACCGGATTAATTGTATTAACAAAATCCGATTTGGTGGACGAGGAAATCTTAGAACTAGCTAAGGAAGAAATACAAGACTTGGTAAAAGGTTCTTTCCTGGAAAATGCTGATATTATTCCGGTTTCCTCCAAAACTATGGCAGGCATTGATGCTTTGAAAGCAAATATTATTGCGCTGTCGAAAACTATTCCGGAAAGAAATTCTCAAGATATTTTTAGAATGTATATTGACCGGATATTCAGTGTTGCTGGATTTGGGACTGTTGTTACAGGTTCGGTTATCAGTGGTTGCATAGCAAAAGAACAGAATCTATTTCTGCTTCCGGGAGATAAAAAACCGCTTCGAATCAGACGGTTGGAACGGCATGGAAAAGAAGTATCTGAAATAAGGGCTGGAGACCGGGCATCAATAAACCTGGTAGGTCTGGAAAAAAATGATTTTAAACGCGGGTTACTGCTTTCTGACCAAGAGCTTACTCCTACCCAGCAATTAGATGCCAGTTTAGAGATATTTGATTATAGCCGGAACCTTTCCATCTGGACCCAGGCTATTTTTCATTGCGGTACTTTTGAAGCACAGGCAAGGATCCATTTAATTGATAAAAATGAAATAACCAGCGGGGAAACAGCATTAACTCAAATCCATTTGGAATATCCTTGTGTTTTAAGACAAGGGGATAGGTTTGTTATTAGAAATACTTCTTGTGATTCTACAATAGGCGGTGGAATTATTATTGATCCTACTCCCCTACACCATAGACGCAGGCCTCTGAAATTGATAAAACAAATGCAAGATCTGGTTTCCGGAGATGTTGGCAAATTGATCGCCCTGGAAACTAAAAAGCGTTATGAGGCTGTGTTCTTAAGTGATATTTGTCAGGCCCTAAATATTTCAGAAGCCGAAGCTATTAAAGCAGTGCAAAACGGATTTCCGGAAGATATTATTCGATATTCTCTGGAAAATAAAACTGTGTTGATCATAAAAGAAAAAGCAGCTGCCCTGGAAAAAAGAATAATAGAAAGTATTGCTTCTTATCACAGAAAAAATATTATTGATCCTAATGGCCTAACCTTTCAGGAATTATTAGGCAGGTTTGGATTAAAGAAAAATACCGCAGGAGAGCTGTTGCTCAATTCAATGCTCCTCGGCCTGCAAAAAGATAATAAATTAAAAAAAACTGCCCATACCTGGTGTTTGGCTGAGCATAATGTGCGCCTGGATGAAAAAACCAAAAAAAATATTGCCTGGCTGGATAATTATCTGAAAAGTTGTGGCATGCAAACACCGTTAATGTCAGAACTACTGCCAAAAATAAAGCCGCAAGGGATGTTTGAAGAGGAATTAAAAAAATTCCTGCATTATCAGATAAGGGCCAAAAAAGCCTATGTCATTGACGGTAATTATATCCATGCTTCGATTGTTGATGGTTGCAGGGAAAAATTATTAAAGGAATTGGTTAGGCAGAAAGATGGGGTGACCATTGCCCAGTTTCGGGATATTGTGCAGGGGAATCGGAAGATTTGTTTGTTGTTGATTTCTTTGTTTGATGGGGAAGGTGTTACGGTTAGGGTTGGGGATCATAGGAAAATAACGGATTTTGGGCGGGCTTTTTTGGAAAATCAAATTGGTTAAACGATCGGAATTATAAAAAACACCATGAAAAATAAATATATTTATTTTGATAACGCTGCCACATCATACCCAAAACCACCCCAGGTAATTTCTGCTATGCAGAATTTCATGCGAAACATCGGCGCCAATCCAGGACGATCAGGCCACAGCCTATCTGTTGACGCAGGACGTGTATTATTTGAAACCAGAGAATTGATTTCTTCGTTTTTTAATGTGGGAAATTCTGACAATGTTGTTTTTACATTAAACGCTACGCATGCTTTGAATATTGCCCTGAAAGGGATATTGAAATCAGGAGATCATGTTATTACCAGTTCCTGGGAACATAATGCTGTAATGCGTCCTTTGAATTGGCTGGCTAAACATAAGAGTATTAACTTTACCCAAATCAAAAATAAAGATGTCCAAGGATTTGATAAGGCATCCTTTCAAACTAGTATTAGGCCTGAAACAAGATTAGTGGTTTTAACGCATGCCTCAAATGTTACTGGCCAGATTTTACCAATTAAGGAAATAGGGAAAATATGTATGGAAAAAAGGATTGTTTTTCTGGTTGATTGCGCTCAAACAGCCGGTGTGTTACCAATTGATATGCAAAAGGATAAGATAGATCTATTAACCTTTACCGGCCATAAAGGCCTTTTTGGCCCGCAAGGTACCGGAGGTCTGTGTATAAATAATAGAACTGATATAGAATCACTGGCGCAGGGTGGGACAGGCAGCAGATCAGAGCATGAAGAGCAGCCGGAGTTTTTGCCGGACAAATTGGAAGCTGGCACGCCTAATACGCCTGGCATTACCGGTTTACGAGCTGGCATTGAGTTTATACTTAAGACGGGCTTTGATACCATATATAATCACAAGCAAAAACTATCAAAAACCATGTTGGATGGTTTAAGAAATTTCAAGGAAATAGAAATATATAACTCAGATAAGTGCTGTCCTGGTATTATTAGCTTTAATATTAGAGATAGATCACCAGCTGAGATTGCTCATATTCTAGATAAAGAATACGGAATTTTGACCAGACCTGGATTGCAGTGTGCCCCATCTGCTCATAAAACAATAAATACTTTTCCGGAAGGAACTTTAAGGATTAGTTTGAGTTATTTTAACAATAAAGAAGAAATTGATTGTTTAATTGGTGTTCTGGAAAAGATTATCAGGAAATAACATATCTTTTAATGGGAGGACAACATATGGATTTACTTCAACTAATAGAAAGCGGCGGCTGCTCTGCAAAACTTCCGGCCAATGAACTGGAAAAAGCTTTGTCCGGTCTACCCAAAAACACAGACAAGAGACTTTTAGTTGATATTGATACCCATGATGATGCAGGAGTATATCAGCTGACTGATGAAATAGCCCTTATCCAAACCACGGATTTTTTCCCACCTGTCTGCTCTGATCCTTATGATTTCGGTCAGGTGGCTGCGGCAAATGCCCTTAGTGATGTTTATGCTATGGGCGGCACACCAATAAATGCCTTGAATATTGTAATGTTCCCCAAAAAAAATCTATCTTTGGATATCTTGAAAGAAATACTGGCCGGTGGCATGGATAAAGTCAAAGAAAGCGGGGCTGTGATCACAGGCGGGCACACCATAACCGATGATGTACCAAAATATGGGCTGGCAGTTACAGGCACTGTCCATCCGGACAGGATAATTACCAACTCAAATGCCAAACCAGGTGATGTTCTGATCCTAACCAAACCATTAGGTACTGGAGTAATTATTGCTGCTAAAAAGGTGGGCGAAGCAAATGATGCGTTATATCAAAAAGCTGTAACAACCATGAAAACCTTGAACAAAAAAGCCGCGGAAATTATGCAGGAATTTAATGTTAAGTCTGCTACGGATATTACAGGCTTTGGTTTATTGGGTCATACTCTGAAATTGGCTGAGGCTAGTAAGGTTTCTATTAGAATTGATAGTGGAAAGGTTCCGGTTATTGATGGGGTTTATGATCTGGTAGAGGCTGGTTGTGTGAGCTGTGTTATGCGGAGAAATTTGGAGTTTGTTGAGGGAAAAGCAGAGTTTTCCGGGGATTTGGATAATAATCTTAAGATGATTATGTTGGATGCTATTACTTCCGGGGGGATATTGATGGCTGTGGATGAGTCATTGGCGGATAAGGTTTTGCAAAAGCTTCATAGTTCTGGAATGCAGGATGCTTCAATTATAGGAAGTGTGGGCAAAGGATTACCGCGTATAGCTGTATAAGAGGGCTGTTGTGCAATTTATGCTAACTGGCCTACTTTAGTGTTGGTGAAATGAAGCTAGCTCAATACTCTAGTTTTGAGATGCCCATTTTCTTAGGCACCATTTCAAGCTAAATCACCAACACTAAAGTAGGCCAGTTAGAAATTTATGGGATGGAAAATTGCTTGTCTTACTTGCGGTTTTCCACTATATTCGCAAGTAAGTATGATCAATAATCAATTTAATGCCAATCTAACCTCTGAGTTTCCGGTAATCCAAGTCTCCAAAACCGAAGACAAAATCATCACAGAAAAGATCCAAAAACAAATCATCTCTGAAATATCTTTAAAAGTCATTCTAAACAATATGGATTTTGTTTCTTTATTGTGTCTCAACGAATATCAGGAAGAACTAGCCCTTGGTTTTTTGTTTACGGAAGCTATGATTGATTCAATGCAGGATATTAAAGACGTTAGTTTTAATGAACAATTAATGGCCGTCATAATTAACACCAAAAGTAATAAAGCAGTCATTCCCAAAGAAACCGTCAGAAGTGTAACCTCCGGATGCGGAAAAGGCCTAACCTATATTAATCCTTTAAAACTAGAAAAGTTTGGCAAAGTTGATAGTGATTTCCAAGTACCTATTACTAAAATCTGGGAACTTATGCAGGATTTTAATAAACAGTCTGAGTTGTATAGAAATATCGGGGGTGTTCATAGTGTTAATTTTTACAATGATAATTTTTCTGTTTTCAATGAAGATATCGGTAGGCATAATTGCGTGGACAAGATTGCCGGTATCCTTCTTAAAGAAGATAAACTAGACTATACAAAAGAAAGTCTTATCATTACCAGCGGCAGAGTTTCTTCTGAAATTCTAATTAAATGTTTGCGACTTAAAGTTCCGATTGTGGTTTCCAGGTCTGCCCCAACAGCTGCGGTTGTAGAAATGGCTCAAAAATTTAATATTACCCTTTTAGGGTATGTGCGAGGGACAAAAGCTAATATTTACACTGGCGAAGAAAGAATTTTGGGCTTATGAAAATAATTGTTATTTCCGGTTCTCATAGTAATATTGGTAAGACAACTCTAGCTCGAAAATTATTAAGCTTATTACCAAAATCTATGATCCTAAAAATCGGGCATGGTCATGTTAAAAACAAGCCTGAATTATTAATAAATGATATTAAGGAAGCCCTGGACTTCATAAAAAACGCAACCAAAAATCAGCAATATACTTTTTTAATAATAGAAAGCAACCAAATTTTGGACCACCTGAAACCTGACCTCTGTTTTTTTGTTAACAGTACCACTAAGGAAGCTAAAGCCTCTGCTGGGACAGCTATACAAAAAGCAGATATTTTGTTTTCAGAAGGGATGGATATTTTACCAGTAAAAGAAAAAATAGATGGTATAAGTTTTTTTGATCCTGACACGAAAGCTGAGATTATAAATATCATTGAAGAATTTCAGGCAGATTTTATTTTGCAGCAATTGGCAGTAAAGGTGAAAATCTGGCTTGATAAAGATAATAAAATGGTTTTTGGTCCAGGGAAATATGAACTGCTAAAAATGATCCGGAAAACTAATTCACTTAATAAAGCCGCAAAAGAACTAAAGATGTCTTATAGGCATGCCTGGGCATATATTAAAACTATGGAAGAACGCCTGGGGCAGAAAGTATTGTGCTTAAAGGTGGAAAACAAGAAGAATTCCGGTTCAGACTTGACAGCTTTAGCTAAAGCCTTAATCTCAAAATATGAGCACGAGATAGAGAATATCAAACCTAACATTTAATCCTTTTAAATACCCATCCCTTACTGTATTATGTTCACCAGAACATAATCTATTTGAAGCTGACTAAAAAGTCGGCGTAGCCAAGTTTTTTTCTTTAATCAGTGCGGCGAATGCCGCACTGATTAATAAATAAATTAAAGATAACGGAGGTATGTCTATGAGTAAATCTTGTGATCATCAATGCCAGTTTAAAGTCCAGCTGGAAGTAAACGGAAAGCCGGTTGGCATTAATAATTTTGTGCAAAATGTCTTTGGTTCAGCTATTAATGGAATGGTATGTTCTCTGAAAAATGCTGAAAAAGCACAAGAAATAATTGTAAAAATAAAAAGAGAGAATAAAGAGTAAAACCAATGAAATTCAAGAAATATATGTTCCTGTTGTTGATTGTTATATGCATTTTTAGGATTAATAGTTTTGCGGCTACTGAAAAAAAACCTTTAATAATCGAAGGATTTTTACAAACTCAATTCACACAATCAGATAGCACTATAGATCAATTTAAAATCGCAAAAGCCAGGTTTAGATTTAAGGGTTATTTGGATGAGAATGTTTACTATAATATTTTGGCCGATGGAGTAACTTCACCAGCTCTTTGGGTCGCGCATTTAAATATGACTATTAATGAGTTTTTGACCCTACGGGGCGGGCAATTTAAATCACCTTTTAGTAAAACTTACCTGCCCGTAGCTCATACCTGGAATACTATTAACTTGCCGAATTCCATTGATAATATTGCTCATAAATATGACATCGGCGTACAAGTCATGGGTCAATACAACATTTTCAAATATGCTGTTGGCTTATTTAATGGCGCTGGTAGAAATACCGCGGATAGTAATGACAGTAAGGATATTATAGGAAGAGTAGATATAGTGAATCCAATTCCAGGTTTTGAAATAGGTGGCAGCGGTTTTTTAGGTAAAGACAATACAAATAATAAAAACAAAAAAGGCGGGGCTTTAAATATTAGATACAAAAAAGATGCGTTGGATATTCATTCGGAATTAATGCTTATGTCAAATTCTGTGGTAAAAGAACAGGGTGGATTTGTTTTAGTCGGCTACAAACTTTTACCAGATCAACAAGCAATAGTGATGGTCGATTCTTATGATCCTGACGCTGGCATATCTGGTGATAGACAAGATAGTTTAACCTTGGGTTGGAACTGGTTTGTAACAAAGAAAACCAAGCTGCAAGTAAACTATTTGATGATGAAAGAAGAAACTAATGAGGTTGATAACAATCAGTTAACTGCTCAGTGGCAAGTAGTGTTTTAATTTTTTGAGGGCGCTGGACGCGCCCTCAGGTTGTTTTAAAGGGCGCGTTAGCACCCTTTAATTAAAAAAGTTTTAGTGCAGTTGCTTTGAAAGATATAAAGCAATTGGATGATTCTTCTAAATTTAGTTTAGTTAAAGATTCTGATGTAATATAGACCGAAATCATCACACCCAGATCAATAATGATTTCATAAAAACCCTTTTTTTGAATGACTTCCGATACTACTCCTTTAAACTGATTACGGGCGCTGGATGGATTAGCGGACTTGGAAACAATAATACTCTCGGGTGGAATTAATAAATAAGCTTCCTGATGATGGTGTGTAGAATCCAAAGTAATCGCAATTTCTTTGTTACCTGTAGCATTAAGATCAATTATAAACTCATTATTATTTCGGATCCTGCCTTTAAATATGTTTTTGTATCCTAAAAAATCTGCTGCGAATTTATTTTGGGGATCTTTAAAAACTTGTTCTTTATTTCCTTTTTGGATTATTTTTCCTTTATTGATAATGCTGATGCTATCAGCTAAATATAAAGCTTCATCTATATCATGTGTAACATGAATAACGGTTAAGTTAAGAGACTTATGTAGTTTTTTAATCTCACTAACAACGGTTTTGCGCAGATGGGCGTCAATGGCGGAAAAGGGCTCGTCCAAGAGCAATATTTTCGGCTCCATTATTAATGATCTGGCCAGGGCTACCCTTTGCTTTTCCCCTCCGCTTAGATTTTTCGGATACCTTTCTAATAAATCCTCTATTCTTAGTAAAGCTGCTATTTTTTTGACTGATTCAGCCAATTTTATAGGCGGTTCTTTTTTGATTTTCAAACTAAACGCAATATTATCAAACACAGTCAAATGATTAAAAAGCATAAAATTCTGATATAGAAGCCCTATATTTCTGTTTTCCGGCAAATGGTTAGTGATTTCATTGCCTGAAAGAAATATTTTACCGCTGTCCTCTTTTTGAACTCCGGCTAATATTTCTAAAAATATGGTTTTACCTGAACCGGATGGGCCGATCAAAGCCATATATTCGCCCTGAGCAACTTCTATAGAAAGATTTTTCAATGAGAAATTCTTAAATTGTTTGCAAATATTCTCAGCTTTCAGCATTTTTTCTTCCTATGGCAGTTAAAATGAAAAAAATCACCAAGCAAATAATAATTAGTAAGGCGGCAAGGGGTTTGGAATACTTTAATCCATAAGCCTCAAAATTTTCAAAAATTAAAACCGGAGCAACCATTGGATGATAGGCTAATACCACTACCGCTCCAAACTCTGAAATACCTCTGGCCCACATCATCAGCATACCTTTAAGAATGCCATTTTTTGCCAAAGGCAATGATATTTTAAAAAATGTCTGCCCAAAGTTTGCGCCCAGAGTTCGGGCTGTTTTTTCCAGTTTCTCATCTATGGCTCGAAAAGCGTTTATACTGGCATTGATCAGAAAAGGTGCGCTAACAAAAAACATCCCAATAACAATACCAAGCTTGGAATCAACAACTGAAATGTTAAATAAACCTAACCATCTGCCAATAAAAAACTCTTTTGAAAAAATTGATAAAAGTGCAATCCCGGCAGCAGTATGAGGAATAATGACCGGGATATTTATGGCAGATTCCATAAAAGACTTACCCCAGAAATCATATCTGGCAATTATATAAGCCAAGGCCACGCCAAAAATCGCAGAAAATATGGTCGCATAAGCAGCACATTCGAGCGTAATAAAAATTGAAGTAAGAACTTTTTTATCCTGGGCAGCCTGGAAGAATATCCCAATATCTGAGCTAGCTATTATTCGTATAATCGGTAGGATCAAGAATAAAAAAATTATTGCTCCTAAAGCCCACAATAAAATAATGCTAACAGTGTTTTTTTTCATGTTTGTTTTTTCTGCGCTGCCTCAAAACTTAAATTTTCTTAATAACATTTATATTTGTTTTACAGTATTGTTTATTTCGCTTGGTATTTTTAATTTTTCTTGGCTCGTTGGCGGTATAATCGGTGGTTGCCCATTACCTCTAAGCACGTCCTGCCCCTGTTTACTTAATACAAAGTTCACATATTCTACCGCCATTTTTCTGTTGGGTGCGTTTTTAGGTATTGTTAATCCATATACCATTGGCTTCCCTATTTTTGTAACCCAAGCGCCGGGTTTTTTACCAGTGATTTTTAATTTGGCGCCCTTATAGAATTTTGCATATCGCTTTGTTTTTAGGTTAATTTGGTCAGGCAGCAAAATGTATTTGCTATGATGTTGCTCAGCAACAGATCTATAAATAAACAGATAATCCATTGTATGAGATTCTAACAAAGCTAAAAGATCCGTTTCTTTAGGCCTAATAAAATGTTTTTTGTTTTTTAGCTTTTGATATAGAGAGCCTATCTTGTAATATTTTTCAGCTAATTGCCATACTAACTGCGATCTGTATCCACAGGGATCTGCATTTGGGTCTGAATGCCCATAGTTTACATCCGGCCTTAATAAGATATCAGGCCAATTTTTTGAATTTATTTCGTTGGCGTATTTACTCTTCGGTGTAAACATAATAGCCATCTCGTTGGTGGCAAAATTAATGTTCCAATCCGCATATTCAGGGATTAGCAAAGTTTGAATAACTGAACTATCGGCAGAAAACATAACATCTGCTTTCTTTTTTAAATCAGTTATTTTTCTGGCACAGGTCCTGCTTCCAGCACCTTCTAAAAACACTTTTACATTTGGAAATTTCTTATTAAATTGCGCTGTCATCTTCTTTAAAGGAATACTCAAACTTCCTGCATGGAAAATCGTTAAACTCTCCTGTTTTTTAGCAGTACATCCTGTTAAAACTAAAGCAAATAAACATACTCCTAAAATGAGTTTTTTCATTTTCTAATTACCTCTTTTCCTAAATAAATATTTTATTTATGTTAAAATAAACATATATTAAAATCTCGTCAAGCTTTTTAAAAAATTATAAAGGGGCGCCAGCCTATGGTGTCCGGGATTTATTCCTAAGTGATAATGATGATTTTGTTGCATATTTAATAGTTGACTAAATATAGTATTCTGATATTTCATTGTTATGGGTCTCCTTTTTGTTTATTTTAGGGAGTTAATCCTTATTGACCACTTAGTTTTTAATTAGAAATAATTAATATTCATAAGATAGGAGTGGATGATTATGACTTTAAGCGTTGGAAAAGTATTTGGAGGAATTTTCAAGAGGAAAGGAGGAGGGCCTTTTGATAATTGTGTCAAAAAGTTGGCTAATTCGAATATTCCTGATTTGAGTGGAAATCAGAAAAAGAATATTGAAAAAGCGTTGCAGAAGTACAAAGGTGGAAGCACGAAGGGCTATAGTAGTAAAACAGATCGAGAGCTCGAAGGATTGACAATGCTTAAAAATGAAGTGGCTAAAGCTAAATTCAATAGTCCAATGTTACAAAAGTTCACTGAAAAATATTTGGATAAAAGAATGGATGATTTTACGCAAAGGTTAAGTAAAAGATTTCTTGAGGTAAATCCTCCGCGTACTGCACCATCTTATCAAGATGTCGAGGTTAGCCAAGGTACAAGGCTTGGTATTTATTGTATGCAGCAATTGGATTCTCAATTCTCGTCTATAGGTCAGATAGGAAATAGCGAAAGACAAGAGATCGAAAATCAGTTAACCATTTTTTTTATGGAGTCTGAACATCCTTTTAGCTCTATATCCAATTTTGTGACTACTATGTCTGAATGTTTGCCTATGCTTAGTAATGAGAAACTTAGGCCACAAGTTAGAAGTTGTTTTGGAAAATTTTAAAAACAAATCAATAAAAGAGGAAAAAAGGATAAAGAAAAAATTAAAAGACGCGGTAACTTGGGCTGAGAAGAAAAAGGGGGGAAAATTTACTCCTGAGCAAATGGATGAAAGCTTGGATGCCTTTTTGGACCTCGATAAAGAAGTATCTCATTATTTTTCTCGAAAAGAGTTGCCTAGATTCTTGAATAATCGTGACTGGGAGATAAAGTAGAAAATCTTAAACTTAGAAAAGCTTTACACTTTTACATATGATATCCAGAAATGTAAAGATTCTTAAGGAAAAATCTTTTTTCTTAATGTCTAAGAAACAAACTCATCAAAAAAATCCTATAATATAATCATATAATCCAACCTTAATGCACCTTATTCCTTATCCTTAAAAATCTGGAAGTTTTTTTGGTGCGGCGCCATCACATAAGTGCAATTCACTTGCACTTATGATAAATTGTCTATGTTATGAATAACATAACCGGCATTATATTATCCGGCGGTAAAGGCACTCGCTTAGGCGGTGTAGAAAAAGCCTTTATAAAAATAGGTCATCAAACTCTTCTGCAAATAAAAATCAGTTCACTAAAAAAATACATAAAAGAATTAATGGTAGTTACTAATTCTCCTGAATTATATAAAGAAAGCACTGAATTTCAAGTAGTCAGAGACAGCATCAAAGAAAAAGGTCCTTTAATGGGTTTATTAAGCGGATTGAAGCACAGCAATACAAAATATAATTTCCTTACAGCTGTTGATATGCCTTTTTTTAATCAACAGCTTTTTGATTATCTGGCTGGATTCATCTCTGAATTCGATGTGGTAATTCCGGAAAGAAAGGGTATATTACAGCCTTTATTTGCTTATTATTCTAAGAATTGTATTCCTGCAATTGAGGATTCTTTTAATAATGGACAAAGAAAAATCAGAGGATTTTTAGACAGAGTAAAGGTAAAATATCTACCTGATAAAGAGGTTGCTTCTTTTGATAAGCAAGAAAAAACTTTTATTAATATAAATACAAAGGAAGATTTGGTATCTATCCAAAAAGTGGAGTAATCTAATTTTAATATTATGCCAATTGACACTTATAAGCGAAAAATAAATTATTTACGGGTATCTGTTACAGATAAATGTAATTACCGCTGCCAGTATTGCAGGCCAGCTGAGGGCGTACCGTTAAAAAACCATAAAGACATATTATCCCTGGAAGAAATATATGATATTGTAAAATTTTTTGTTCAAGCCGGATTTGAAAAGGTCAGGTTAACAGGCGGCGAACCTTTAGTTAGGAAAAATATTATTTTTTTAGTCAAAAACATAGCTGCGCTACCCGGTTTGAAAGATTTTGGGCTTACCACAAACGGCTCTCTTCTTTCTCATTTTGCAGAAAGTTTATATAGCGCAGGCCTAAAAAGAATAAATATCAGTTTAGATACTTTAAACCCGGATAAATTTAAATTTTTAACCCGCGGAGGGGAATTAGGGGATGTTATTAAGGGCATTAAAGCAGCCCAAGATGTTGGCTTTTATCCCATAAAAATAAATACAGTGGTACTCAAAGATTTTAATGAAGACGATATAGATGATATTAAGCAGTTCTGTAAGGAGAACAAGCTCATACTTCGACTTATTAAAGAAATGAACTTAAAAAAAGGCACCCGCTATGTTATTGAAAATGCAGAAGCAGGCCAATGCGAAATTTGTAACCGCCTCAGGCTAACTTGCGACGGCAGATTGAAGCCTTGTCTTTTCTCAGATTATGCAATAGATATCAGGAAAATATCATTAGAAAAGGCTCTGGAGCAAGCTCTACATAATAAACCTGAATTCGGCACTGCAAATGCTCTTGATTATATGGTCCAAATAGGGGGATAAGCGTAATCTTTTAGTCTTTTGAAGCGCAGCGCGCTTCACAGTCTGGGAACAAGTTTTTTTAAGGGCTTTGCCCTTCAAATCCTGTATTAATTTCAAACAACTGAACAATTACGGATAATCCTGTTGACAATTATAATTAAAACTAGCTAAAATTATTACTAACATTCAAACCTTTATCCAGAAAAATATATTAAAATAATAACTATTAATACTTGGGTCAAGGTGAAGAATAATAAATATCGAAGAAAATGAAAGGAGAAAGAAAAAATATGAGTGGATTTAATACCCCTAAAGAAGTAGCGGAGGCGATGGTTAGCATAGGCAAGAAAAAAGTAAGCATGCCATTCTTAGCAGCTTCAGTACTGGGAATCTTAGCAGGAGTTTACATAGGTTTTGGTGCACAAATAGCCACTACTGTTTCTACAACTACATCAAAGTTTTTAGGTTTTGGAATTTCTAAATTTCTAGCAGGTTCAGTATTTAGTGTAGGACTAATGTTAGTAGTTATTGCTGGCGCAGAACTTTTCACTGGAAACAACTTGATCGTTAAAGCAGTTTTAAAAGGTGAGGTTACTTGGGCGCAATTAGTGAAGAGTTGGGTTATTATTTATATCGCAAACTTCATTGGCTCTCTTATAGTTGTATTCATTGTTTACCTAGGAGGTCTATACGCATCTGCTGGGAACGAACTTGGTGCAACTGCTTTAAAAATTGCCAATGCTAAAGTAAACCTTTCGTTTGCAGCTGCTTTTTTCAGAGGTATACTTTGCAACTGGCTTGTGTGTCTGGCTGTTTGGCTTTGCATTGCGGCTAAAGATGTTACCGGTAAAATCTGGTCTTGTTTTTTCCCAATCATGACTTTTGTTGCATGCGGCTATGAGCACAGTATTGCAAATATGTTCTTCATTCCTATGGGCGTTCTTTTAAAGAACCAGCCACAAGTATTAGAAACTGCAGGTTTAACTCTTTCTCAATTAGGTAACCTAACTTGGGTTGGAGCTTTTACTAACAATATCTTAGCAGTTTCTCTTGGAAACATTATTGGTGGTGCTGTATTTGTAGGTACTGCTTATTTCTTTGTTTACCTAAGAGACTAATAACTTAGTTTTTTGAATTATTAAAGAATCCCCGCTAAATGCGGGGATTCTTTTTTACAGAAAAAGGAAATGCAATGATCTCGAGAACTGAAGCTCAAAAATTAATTTCAGATTCTATTTCTATCCTGGGCATAACAAACAAAGATGTTTTAGATTGCCTGGATTATGTGCTAGCAGAAGACCTTGTATCTAAACTAGACCTTCCACCTTTTGATAAATCTGCAATGGATGGCTATGCAGTTGCTGATAATGAATCAGCAGATGAATTAGAGGTTATTGAAACTGTACAAGCCGGACAGCTGCCTAAAAACAAAATTATCGCTGGAAAATCCATAAAAATTATGACCGGGGCGCCTATTCCTAAAAATACCGGTAAAGTAATTATGAAAGAAAATGTTCAAGCTTTGGACAGTTCCAATATTAAAATTATAAATCGCAGCCATAAAACTAATATCTGTTACAAAGGTGAGGACGTTAAAAAAGGCCAGATTATATATCGTCAGGGAAAGACAATAAATCCTATTGCCCTGGCTAATATTATTTCCTCAGGCATAAGTAAAGTTAAAGTCTATAGAAAACCGTCAGTAGGAATTATAGTTACCGGTGATGAACTATTGGAGCCAGGCTCAACCTATACTGCGGGTAAAATCTATAATTCTAATGGTCCGTTATTACAAAACGTATTATTAAAGAATGGGATAAATGAAGTTAATTCCTATATGGCTGATGATAATATCAAAGGGCTTTCCAGTACTCTAAAAACTGCATTGGCTGAAAATGATCTGGTAGTAATGACCGGAGGCATATCGGTTGGTGAATTTGATTTCACTAAAACTGTTTTGGAGCAAATCGGAGCTAAAGAAATATTTCATAAGATTGATATAAAACCGGGAAAACCTGTTGCCTTTTTCAAATATCAGGATAAGCCGATCTTTGCTCTGCCAGGAAATCCGGTATCTGTTTACCTTTCTTTTTATCTCTTTGTTTTACCTGCGATTCATAGGATGCGGAATTTTTTACCAGAATTTGAAATCATAAAAACACAGCTTAAAAAAGATATTCATATTAAAAAACCTAGCTCTCGGGAACATTTTTTACCTGTTATTTTTGATGGTGAGCATATTGATTTTCCGGAATATCATGGTTCTGGGCATTTGTTTGCCTTGGATGAGTGTAATGCTTTTTTAGTAGTTCCTAATAATTGTTCCGTACTAAGAAATAAAATGATAGTGGATGTCTTAATATCCTAAAATCATTCTATATAGCCCCCCAAACAAAAACATCTATAATTTTTCCTATTTCTTACCTATAAAAATATAGATTGAATTTATTTCTGCTTATTTATTGTAGTATTTCATTCCAATAAGATAAAGTGGTGTTATTTAATAAATAAAACTGTGCTGATTATTTATTATTTAACCTTTTTAGGGCATAATATTGTTTCAGCATGAAAAATTTTTCACATATAGATGACCAAGGCCAGGCTAAAATGGTAGATGTTTCAGCTAAACACAGGCAAAAACGCATTGCCACAGCTAGCGGTGAAATACATCTTAATCAGGAAACTATTCAGAAAATTATCAACAATGAAATAGCAAAAGGAAACGTACTAACCACTGCCAAAATCGCTGGCATCCAAGCTGCCAAGCAAACTCCAAACCTTATACCTCTTTGCCATAATATTGCTTTAAGCCAGGTTGATATAAATTTTGATATTCAGGAAACAAAAATAACCTGCCAATCTCAGGCCATAGCTGTGGATGTTACAGGTGTGGAGATGGAAGCGCTAACTGCGGTCTCAACAGCTCTTTTAACAATTTATGATATGTGCAAGGCTGTGGATAAAACAATGGTCATAAGTGAAATCAAACTGGACAAAAAGGAAAAAATTGATGTCTGAATTTGAACTGCTTTCCATTAATACCTCCAAAGAAAAAGGCACTAAAAAATTTCCTGTAAAAAACGTTTGTCTAAAAAGAAATGTGGGGATAGTTGATGATGCCCATAAAGGAATGAAGAACCGGGAATTAAGCTTATTATCCAGAGAAGAGATTGATCAATTTAATTCTGAATTAGTAAATGGTTCTTTTGCTGAAAACCTGACAACTTTGGGCTTGGATTTGAATAATATCAAACTATTGGATTATCTTCAGATCAATAATGTCTTGTTACAGGTTTCCAAGATTGGAAAAGAGTGTCATGACAGATGTCATATATATAAGAGCATTGGCGACTGCATCATGCCTAAAAAGGGAGTTTTCTGTAAAGTAATTAAAGGCGGTAAGATATCGCAAGGAGAAAAAGGAGTATTTTTACCGAAAAAATATAAAGTCGCTATTATTACCTTGTCTGATAGGGCCTCACAAAACGTGTATGCGGATAAGAGCGGTGAGCAGATTAAGCAAAAGCTGGATACTTATTTTTCTTCACTTAATCGGGAATGGGAGTTAACTAAACTAGTTATCCCGGATTCAAAAATAAAATTATGGATGACCTTTTTTAAGTTTATATCCCGAAAATATGATTTGATTATTACTACGGGGGGTACCGGAGTTTCTAAAAAGGACATTACGGTGGAGATTGCCAAAAGGTTTATTAAAAAAGAATTGTCCGGCATAACCGAACATATCAGGATAAAATACGGCCAAGATAATAAAAATGCGCTTGCCAGCAGAAGCCTGGTTGGTGTTAATGATAAAACCATTATCTGCTGTTTACCTGGAAGTGTGAAAGCTGTTAGTGAGTATATGGATGAGATTATGCCGATGCTAGGGCATCTGTTTTTTATGATCTGGGATGTTGATGGGCATTAATTAAAAGGAGCGTGCTCCTTTTAATTACCTATTTGCTTCGGCAAATAGAAGTTCAACTTAGTTTTTCGCTCCTGCGGGTGTTTTTTTGGGGCGCTTCGCGCCCATTTATTCAGCGAACGTGTGCGCTGAAATTCATAAGAATTATTGATGTTTTTGCTAAAACTACTGCCCCAAGCCTCTACTGTCATCCTGAGCCCCTCGGATGTGTGTATAAATGGTGTTTATAGAGATAATTCCAAAAGGAAACAAATGTGACGTAATGATGGGGCGTGAGGATCTTTGATACTATGCCATATATTCTTCGGGGCTAGAATAAATATAATGCATTACTATAACAAACAATACTATGTTTACATTATCACAAATTTTTATAATTCAGTTTTATACACAGGCGTAACTAATGATTTATATAGAAGAGTATTGGAGCATAAGAATAAAATCAATAAAGGTTTTTCCAGTAGATATAACTTAACAAAACTAGTGTACTACGAAGAAATAGACGACATTTTCTACGCAATAGAAAGAGAAAAACAGATAAAAAAGTTTAAACGGAAAAAGAAGATAGGATTAATAAAAAGTGTTAATCCCGAATGGAAAGACTTATTTAGCTCCGTAGTGGATTAAGCAGAGTATCAAAGATCCTCACGCCCCATCATTTTGTATGTGCATATCATTTGCATAAATTATGGCAAACATAAGACTTTATTTTTAAGTCCGGAGGGGCTCAGGATGACATTGAGGGGCAAATGCTGTTGCTTTTAGCTAAATTTACAAAACTAATGCAGATGGCAATAAAGGTTGTTAGACAACGTGCCTTTGAAATATCTAAAAATTCAAACTATTAGGAATTATTACTTTAGTATTAATATTTCTGACAACGAAAAAATACGTGTGGGTGATAAATATAGAGTTGTTCGGCGTAATAAAAATCACGAATTTTCATCATTTATAACAGTAGGAAATGCTATCGTAAAAAAAACAAGAACTAATATAGTTGTTTTAGAGTTTATACCTCTTGAGAAAAAGTATACAATAACAATTGAGGATATGATTGAGTACTAATCCATTCAACTTATTTATAATTACGGAATAATCACGCACAAATGATATTATGTTTTATCAAGCAAGCCTGGCACTCAGGCGGGAAATTATTATTCCTAACCTTTTCCCTAAAATCCTGATATTTGTCATCAAACCAGATCTTCTCAAAATCCTGCTGAAAAATGTTTCCGAAAATTACCGGTGTGGTTTTTCCCTGATCTTTATAGACTGTTAATGACTTATCAACCGTGAAAAAATAATCCCTGGCATAAGCTAAGACAGCACATACTGTAATGTCGCCATTCGGCAAAATAAACGGTGTTCCCGGATCACAACTTGCCGGCAAAGCTGTTTGGCTGGCTATCTTTAGATCTATGTTTTTTTCTTCTGCCAATTTTTGGGCTTTGTTTATTACCTGGTCTAGATCAGCTGGGCGGTCAGAAGGGAGGAAAAGAATCTCTGGCAAATTATCTTTCTGGTATGGTTCTAAAGAATTGACAAAGAGCTTGTTTATTTTTAGGTCTGACAGTAACTGAATTAGATCTGGTAAGTGTTGGTAATTCTTTTTTTGGAGAACTGTGGTGGCATAAATGTAAGGCTGCTCAGCTTTATTAGCTTGTTTTATTTCTTGCAGCTTTTTGATATTTTGGATTATTTTATTTAGGTCAGAGCCTTTTCGTATTTTATCATTTAACTCTTGATCTGGAGTGTCTATGGAAAACAAAAGCTGGTCAAGTTTTGCCTCAACTAGCTTTTCACTGGTTTTTTCATTAAGCAGAAGGGCATTTGTAAAAATGGAAATGCAGCAGTTTTTATTAATTGAATTAATGTGCTCTACAAATTTAAAAAAATCTTTGTTTAATAAAGGCTCTGCTAAACCGGATAGACCAACGCAATGGGCATATTTCAGGTAAGGCGCAATATGTTCTTTAAACTTTTCAAAAGACATGAGCTCCGGCTTGGTATTGTTTACTTTTAACATGCAGTACTCGCACTGTAGATTGCAATGAGTTGATATTTCAACATGGTAATTTTTAGGAAGTTTTTTATACTTTTTAGGTGTAATTATAGCTAGCACTGTTCTCTGGAATATCTTTTGCAAAAGGATTTTTTTGTTTTTACTTTGAATGAACTTAATAATATTAGTAATGATTTTGTTCACAGACATTATTTATTCCTTATTTATAGGCATTAATTCATTATAAATTTTAAAACCGCTTTCCATCTTTCCTTTTTCCAGAGTGCCTAATCTTGGGTCCGGTAACATAGTACAAGGGAGTGATGAATTCCAGCAATAAGTTTTAGGTGAAACCGGCACATTAACCACTAATCCGGTTTGGGTGATAACCTTTTTCGTTTTAATCTTGGGGATATCAAAAAACGCATTATGGGTGGGGCGGATAAAAGTTGATCTGGTGCCGGCCAGCAATAGGGAACAAACAATAAAAATAGCAAACAGTTCTTTTAAATTAAACTGGTTGAATAGCTTAGATCCTGTGATAAAAAACACAAAAGAACCAAGCCATAACTGGAACGGAGCAGAGCCCATAAACCTTGGCGTTGGCGCATAAAAAAACAAGAATACCACGGAAGCAAAAGCCGGCAGCAAAAACAATAATTGATATACTTTTTGTTTTTTATAATATTTAATTCCTAAAGGCATTAATAAAAATAAGGCTGGTAATAAAAGAATGTCATAGCGGAACCTTTTAGCCCAATATAAACCCCAAATTTTAAGCCATTGCATATCAATAGGTATTTTCTTGGTTAAGCCTATATCAGAATAAAAGCTCATGTTCTTAAACGCCTGGGCCACAAATTTTACGTTTTCAGCTGGCATTTTCCAGACAACCGGTAGGCTGAAACTACTAATAGGATAGAGCAAATACCCGCTAAGAATAATATTTCTAATAATCCAAGGAATGTCTATTAATAGAAAACACAAAAAAATGAAAAAAGATAATTTTAAGAAGGAACTTTTTCTATCCTTTGGATCAGTTAATTTATAAATATAATAAAAGAAACTTAAAGCTATGCTAAAAAAGGCATAAACAGCAAAACTGAGCTTAATTGTTACTGCCAGTAAAGACAGGATACAGATATACAACGTTGAATAGCGCTTGGAATCTGGGGAATCCTTGTCTAAAAACAGGAAACAT
This sequence comes from Candidatus Margulisiibacteriota bacterium, assembly GCA_042577605.1. Taxonomy (GTDB): domain Bacteria; phylum Margulisbacteria; class Marinamargulisbacteria; order JBHPDY01; family JBHPDY01; genus JBHPDY01. The sequence goes on along the minus strand of JBHPDY010000003.1, from coordinate 5,152 downwards.
AATTCGCTAGAAATAATAATTCCTAGAATAAACAAAGGCAGGTCAGGAGTTAAGCTGGAGGCATAATAAAAACATTTATATATTACAGCAGGAAAAAATAATGCTCTAAAAATATCGCGCTTTAAATAATTTCTATCGGAAAATATTTTAGTTAAACTGAATAATATCTGCATCATCATTACCCATAACAACAGCCCATTGCCAAAATGATGCACCTTATTTAGTAAATAACCGTTGTTTAATAATGCCTGGTATAAGAAATGGGATTGGTTATACCCAAGAAGGGCATCCAGATTACCTAGTCCCGGAACAGTTTTATAAGTAGAAATCCATTTTAAGGTTTGAAGATGATAAAAGCCGGCATTGCCATGCCTGGTTATGGGCGCAAGCGCCTGGTTGGAAATCCAGATACTAAAAAAGAGACAGACAATTGTAATAATAATTATCTTAGTCAGGGATTGTTTTTTAATAATGTAAAATAGCTCTCTGCTGTTGATAAAAAAACCTACTAGACCTAAAAAAATAATAACTACAAAAACAGAAAGATTAAGCGGCATAAATAAATGGATGACCTGTAAACAGGCAACCAGAATCACCCATCCGATCCAGAATCCAGAAAAACCTGATTCTATACTTTTATTTCGGATTTTAAATAATAAATGACTCCAAAAACCTAATCCGGTTATGGCCGCAAATAAGAGGAACCAACTCAAATATATTATTAACAATTCAATCATTATTTTAATTCAATGATAAAATGAAAAATGGATATATGAAAGCTAAATATTTCAGTTGTTTGAAGTGCTACACACTTCAAACCCTGAAGAAAATGGTTTTCAAAGGGCTGCCGCCCTTTGAATCCCGCGTTTACTTCAGGCAATGGAACGAACACAAATCTATATTTCTACTATTATTCTCCATCTTGTTTATTTTTATTCTTGCTTATTTTTTTTATGCACCCAAACCAGAACAAAAGCTTACTTTTTGGGTTGGTGGCGCACCCACTGAGATTAATTATTGGGAAAAGCTTATTAAAGATTTCGAAGTGTCGTCCGGCATTAAGGTTGATCTTGTCAGGCAGCCAAGTGATACTGACCAAAGGCTTCAGAGCTTGATAATTTCTTTAAAAGGAAAACAGGAAGATCCGGACGTGTTCTTAATGGATGTAGTCTGGTTAAAACATTTTATTAAATCCAAGTGGCTTCAATCCCTGGATCCTTACTTTGAAAGATCTAATTTTAATTTATCTGATTTTTTTCCGAAAATAGTTAAAAGTGTTGATCAATATCAAGGAAGAACCTTTGCGCTACCGGTCTTTAACGATATTGCGCTTATGTATTATAGGAAAGACCTGCTTAAAAAATATGGCTATAAAAATGCGCCCCAAACTTGGCCAGCCTGGGAAAAATGTGTTTCCACAATTCTGAGAAAAGAAAGGAAAAATAATCCCAACTTAAACGGATATGTCTGGCAAGGCGTTCAATATGAAGGCCTGGTGTGCTGTTTATTGGAATTCGTGTCCTCCTTTGGTGGTGGTTTTACTAAAGACAGCCAGATATTATTAGACCAGCCACAAAATGCCAGGGCTTTACAGTTTATCCAAAATCTTATCCACACTTCTGGAATCACACCTAAAAACGTATATACGGAAATGAAAGAAGAAGAAGCCAGGCGTTCTTTTCAAAGAGGCCAGGCTGTTTTTGAGCGCAATTGGCTTTATGCATGGAAACTGCATAATCAGCCGGGTTCGCTTGTTAAAGATAAAGTCGGAGTATGTTCCATACCACACCTAAAAACCAGCCGTTCAGCTTCTACGCTAGGGGGGTGGCATGTAGGTATTTCTACATATTCAAACAAAAAAGCAGCTGCTTGGAAATTAATACAGTTTATTCTATCTTATGAATCCCAAAAAAAACTGGTGTTAAATGTTGGCTGGTTTCCAGCTAGAACAGATATTTATAATGATAAAGAGGTCATTAAAGCTGTCCCGCATCTTGATTTAATAACAGATACCTTTACAAAAAATATTGTTACCAGGCCTAATGCAGCTTATTATCAACAGATGTCTCAAGTAATACAGCTTTATGGAAATAAATGCCTGGCAAATAAGATCACTCCTCAAGAAGCTTTATTAAAAATGCAGAGGGAAATCGATAAAATAATAGGTTTTTATGCAAAATAATAGTCTGGTAAAAATATATTTGTTATCAATCACTAAATGGACTAAAGAGTTAAAGACCAATCCGGATTTCAAGCCATTGGTATTATTTAATCTTCCTATAATTGCTGTAGTAGGCGTTTTCATCTTGATCCCCTCTATGGGCACTTTTATTACTAGTTTTTTTCGAGATGTCAGTTTTCTAAATATCAAATTTTTAGGAATAACTAATTACACGCGTTTATTTACAGACCCCAATTTTTGGCAGTCAGTATTTTTTACATTAGCTTTTGTAGTTGTTTCTGTTGCGTTGGAATTATTAATTGGCTTGCTATTTGCTATATTCTTGAATAAGACAATGCCTGCTCGAGGTCTTCTGAGATTAGTATTGCTAATCCCCTGGTTAATACCCATAGTTATCTCAGCCCGCATCTGGGAGTTGATGTATAGTTTTGACTTTGGGATCTTGAATTTTTTATTGATAAAACTAAAAATTATAGGATCTAACATCAATTGGCTGGGCTCACCATTCAAGGCTTTTATTTCTATTGTCATAAGTGATGTATGGAAAACCACACCTTTTATGACCATTATTTTGCTAGCTGGTCTGTCAACAATTCCCCTAGACATATATAAACAAGCCCAAATTGACGGCGCTACCTTTAGGCAGCAATTCCTGAAAATCACCCTTCCGTTATTAAAGCCCATTATCGTTGTAGCTTTGCTTTTTAGGACTATTGATGCGGTACGGATCTTTGACCTGATCTATGTTTTGACCGGCGGCGGGCCTGGCGGTGCTACCACATCATTGTCTGTTTTTGCCTTTAAGCAATATATCGGAGGCGATTTTGGTTATGGATCTGCGGTCTCAATGGTCATATTTTTTATAGCCGGGCTTTTTGCTGTTTTATATATAAAGTTCGGTAGGTTTAAAGAGAGTTTAAATGAATAAATATCTAAAATATTCTTTTAAATCCCTGTTAATTTTATTTTTGGTCGTTTACTGTCTTTTTCCTTTTATTTGGATGATCATTGTTTCGCTGGTCAGAGAACCTGATTTTCTTATGATAGGAAAAAATACTGGTTTTTCTTTTGCTAATTATCAAGCGGTTCTCTCTTCTTCATCTTTGAGCTTTTTTTCTTATCTAAAGAACAGTTTATTTATTTCATTTATTTCAGCAGTGATTGCTACTTTTTGCAGTTCTTTGTCAGCCTATGCTTTTACGAGGTTTGAGTTTAGGGGCAAGATATTTCTTGCGGTTCTGGTTTTAGCATTATCCATGTTCCCGCAAATCAGTATTATGGGCTTTCTTTTTAAGATGATGACTGGATTGCGGCTTATTAATACCTATCCTGGGCTGGTTTTTCCTTATACTGCCCTAGCCCTGCCCCTGGCTTTCTGGATAATGTTAACCTATTTTAAAAAAATTCCTTTGGATTTAGATAAATCTGCGTTAATTGATGGGGCAAGCAGGTTCCAAGTATTGACTAAGATTATAATTCCTGTGGCTTTACCCGGGATTATCAGCACTTTAATTTTGACTTTTATTTTTTCTTTTAATGAGTTTTTGTTTGCTTTAATTCTGACTATTGATACTAAAGCACGTACCATCCCGGTGGCGATAGCATTATTTGAGGGATTGCATGGCCAAATCCCTTGGGGACAGATTATGGCAGCGTCTGTACTAGCCATACTACCTGTTTTTGTACTAGTCGGATTTATGCAACGCTATGTTATTCAAGGTCTAACTTATGGGGCCTTAAAAGAATGAAAGGAAAATTGGAGCATTAAAAATGAACAAACAAACCCGCAAAGCAAATAGTATAAAAATCCAAAATCTGTTTAAAGAGTTTATGACTCTTTCTAGGAAAAAGGTTAAAGCTCTGGAGAACATTGACCTGGAAATAGAGCCCGGGTGTTTTTTCGTGCTTCTAGGGCCTAGCGGCTGCGGTAAATCAACTCTTTTAAATATCATTGCCGGAACAGAAAAAAATGATGCTGGCGAACTATGGATTGGTCAAGATCTGGTTGCTTCCAAAACAAAAAATATATTTTTTTCTCCACGCCAAAGAGATGTAGCCATGGTATTTCAAAGCTATGCTTTATACCCTCATCTAACAGTTTTTGAAAATATTGCTTTTCCGTTAAGGATCGCTAAAACACAAAACGACAAGATCAAAAGCAAGGTTCATATTGCAGCAGAAATCCTTCATATCTCTCATCTTTTAGATAGAAAACCAGCAGAACTTTCCGGAGGCCAGCGACAACGGACTGCCTTAGGCAGGGCTATTGTAAGGGAGCCCAAAATTTTACTTTTAGATGAACCTTTATCTAATTTGGATGCGCTTTTACGGGTCCGTATGCAAAGCGAGCTTAAAAAATTACAAAGGGAATTGGGGATTACTACTGTATATGTAACCCATGATCAAACTGAGGCCCTATCGCTTGGTGACAAAATAGCTGTCTTAGACCAAGGCCAAATCATCCAAACAGGTACTCCATCTGAAATATATAATCAGCCTAAAAATGAGTTTGTCGCTAGGTTTGTAGGTTCTCCGCCGATAAATATTTTGGACAGTAGTTTGCTGGTTCAAATCCAGAAAAAATATCCTGCTTTTTCTAAAGTTGCTCCTGAAAAAACTACTTTGGGTATCCGGCCTTCGAACTTGCATCTCACCCAGCCGGACAAAGGTATTTTAAAGGGGAAAGTAGTTATGGTCAGCTGCCAGGGTAGTGATAGTCTTGTTTATATAAATGTTGGTGTTGGGCAGGATATTATTGTTAAAGTATCTGGTTTGGTTTTTTTCGGAGAAAATGAATTTGTGGGGATTGGGTTTGATGAAGAATATCTCTATGTTTTTGATTAGTTTTTTGTGCTTTTTTTGCAGATCATTAATGGGGCTGTTGCGAAATGCCGGGAGAATTTATAGCGAGTAATATTTTGCGGCATTTTTCTTCTAAATAATTTGTTGCTAGCCTCAGCTAACAGCAAA
>JBHPDY010000002.1:0-33626 GCA_042577605.1 Candidatus Margulisiibacteriota bacterium | reverse complement strand
TTTTTACTCTACGCAATTATTTGGAGTTTTGTTTCATTCTTAATTTGGCCTTACAACAGTTAGTAAATTTTGAATTATGCAATTTTTTTGGATTTTTTCCGATAACTTAATGATCCAATGATTTGGAGAATGGATTGGTACTAACTTATGACAAAATTCCAATATGTAAAAAGATTATTTAATGGAAAAGTTATGAATCTTAAAAAGATAGTTTCTGTGAATTATATATATAAAAAAACCTGGGATAGGAATCCTGTTGATAAAGATGGTGTACAAGTATTTCAAAGAAAGATTATTGGGAGAAAGTATAAATTTCCTTATGACTATAAACAATTCAGGAGAAAAAAAAGTGGTGTAGATAGAAAAACACTCAAGAAAATTGAAAAATTTAAAAAAACACTTAAACTAAAGAGATTTGAAGAATGGATCGGGCATGAAACAATGATAATTGGTCCAGAAGGAGATACGATGCGCATCATAGTGCATAAGTCCCTCCAGGATGTGCCTTCCGAAGGTGGGGGAAGAAAAAAATCGAAGTCTTGTGAGAAGTATATTTCAGAAGTAAAAGTAAATGGGATTACATATTATTATCCTTTTGTTATTAATTTCTTTGATAGCAGTTTACCGGGAAATAAGAAGGATAAGAGAGTTACACATATAGATAGCTGGACGAATTTCCTGCTTAAATTAGGGGACTTAAAAGGTAAAGGAGGCTTTGGCCTAGTTTCCAAGAGAAATAATACAATCAAACCTGGCATTAAGAAGCTTGATTTAGTAACTAAATTCAGCAGGGAAGGTATTGAAGTGACTAAGAAAGGCTTTGGCCAAGTGCTAGACACATTGGAGGAGTCAAGGAAATTGTGGACCTTCAGAGGAAAAATGGACAGCAAGGTATTAAAGCTGGAGAATTATGCTATAGGAATAGTAGGTGGGAAGATAATTACATATGCAGATTCACCGGAAATGAATGGTGATTTAAAGGATATTCTGCAAGTAATGTGGCGTATTGATAAACAAAAATGGGAGAAAGAATATTTAAGTAAAATACTTAAAAGTAAAGACGGGGGAGGAAAAGATCGTAAGAAGCGGTTATGGGAAATACATGGGAAGATGTTAAAGCAAATCGAAAAAAAAGATTTTTATCAAGAATATAGACAAAAGTTAGATGCAGAAATGGCAATACAAGAGTTAGACGAATTTGAAATATCAGAACCTCCTGACATAGATGTATTTAAGCTGTGGAAATTTACTAAAGAGGAATTTAGAAAAGTGATGTGGTATTTAACATATGAGTTATTAACAGCGGTATCTGTTTTTCAGACTTCTAAGATGCTACATCTTGATATAAAACCAGGAAATGTATTTTTTTATATTTTAGGAAAGGGTTTTAAAAGTAAACTTACAAAAGAAATATTTTTGGACTTAGTAAAAAGGAAAAAATTGAAGTTGTTATTAGGCGACCTTGGTGCATCTGTTTCTGCTGGGACGTTAAAAGAGGAAGATAAAGGGCAAGCTAGTCCGTATTTTATGCCTCCCGAAAGGGCATTTGAATTTCAGCAGGAGGCAAGTGGAAGCATTATCCACAAAACAGGAGATCTTTGGTCTGCTGCTATTACTTTGGCTTATTTGGTAGATCCAAGGAATCCCTTTTTTACTATGCATCCTTATAATAAAATATTTCAACTTGGCCAACTTTATGAGCCGTACGCAGGGGCTAATGAAAATACACACCAAAAACAAAATACCCAGAAAAGCTCAAAGAAAAAATATAATATAGTTGATAAGCTTATAGCAGGATTAAAATCCCATCCTTATGCAGATAAGGCTTTTTGCGATTTTATTCAGAAAGTGCTTGAAATTGATTATAAAAAAAGGCCTGAGGTTAATACTCTGTTGCCCGAAGTGTACATAAACATAGTAAATAAACATTCTAAAGACTATAGTGCAGTAGAAAAGTTAGAAGCGGAACTAATTGTACAAGGAAAGATTACTTCTAAAAATGAATTAAAAGAGCTACGGAAGAGTAAGCGTAAGAATAAGAACCAAGAATATATAGAGCATCTTAAAAAAATAATCGCTCAGAAAATTGAAGAAGAAGATGATGATGATACATCTGATGTTTCTGATTCAGAAAATGAAAATACATCTAATAAATAGGCTCTCCTACCATCCCAATGAGGTGAATTATTTCAAAGAAAAGTAGGATAAATAACAGAGGTTTATCTGGTTCTTTCCACTAAAGCAATACTTTCAATATGAAAAGTATTAGGGAACATATCCACTGGTTGTAAGCTTACTAATTTATATCCTGACTGACAGATGGTTTTTAAGTCACGCAAAAGTGTTATGGGATTGCAGGAAATATAAATGACTTTTTTAGCTTTCAGGTCGATCATTCTTTGTAGGGCTTTGGGCACCATTCCACATCTTGGGGGATCAGTTATTACGACATCAGGATTAAACTGGTTGAACTTTAAAATGTTTTTTACCCGGCCGGAATAGAAAATTGCGTTTTGTACCTTGTTTAATTCAGAGTTTTTTTCAGCATTTTTTATGGCTTCGGGATTTTCTTCGATGCCGATGATCTTTTTTGCTTTACCAGCCAGAAAGAGCCCTATGGTCCCGGTCCCGCAGTAGAGGTCCATCACAGTTTCTTTTGAATTAAGAGCAGCTGTTTGGGCTATTGTTTGGTATAGAGTTTCCGCCTGCAAGGTATTGGTTTGAAAAAATGATAGGGCTGAAATGATGAAAGTTTTGTTGCCCAGTGTTTCTTTAAGGAATCCAGGGCCGGAAAGGATGTTTATCTCCTGGCTGAAAGCAGTATCAGCTTTTTCAGGCTTAACTGAATATAAGATGGATTCTATTTTAGGGAAATTATTATTTAGTTCCCCAGCCAGGTTTTGCAGGAGTTCTTTCCGGTCTTCCGATACAACAATGTTAATAAGATATCTATCAAAAGTTTTGGAGTGCCTCATTACCAGATACCTCAGAAATCCAGTGTTTTTATGGTAATCCCAGGCGCTTATTTCAGGTTGTTTAGACAAAAAATCTGAAATAAAACTGCGGATGATATCTGATTTTTCAGAGAATAGAAAACATTTTTGCAAAGGAATGATCTGATCGAAACGTCCTTTTACTTTGAGCCCGGAGAATATTTTCGCAGTATTAGGGTCCTGGCCGAACGAGAATTCCATTTTATTCCGGTAAAAGAGATTCTGGGGGGCGGGTATGATAGGGAGGAGTTTGTCTTTAGCCTCCGGAAGGAAGTATTGGATGGCGTCCAGGATGATGGTTTCTTTCAGTTCTAATTGTTTCTTATAGTCCACCTCCAGGACCTGACAGCCGCCGCAGGATCCGCTATTAGGACAGATGGAATTTGTCCTCAGCGGTGAGTTTTTAACAAATTCAATTGCTTTTCCTTCTAAATAATTCCTTTTCTTTTTAGTGATCCGGACTTTGACTTCGTCTTGAGGTACTGTTCCGGGGACGAATATTTTGATATTCCCGATCTGTCCCAGGCCTGTTCCTTTATAGACCAGTTTAGAGATTTTACAAGTGTCTTGAGAACCTATTTTGAGGCTCATTCAGGTAAGAGTACGATCTTTAATTTTTTGGTTTGTGGACTAATGCTGGCCGATGTTTTATAAACGTCCTGTTGCTTGCCGTCTTCAACAATGTATTTAATGGAATGAGGCAGGGAAATTTTAATGCTTGCCGGAGGAGTTGAAAAATTATTATCGAATTCCACATAAACATTGTTTTTGTCCGCGCATAAATCATAGCTGACCATCCCAAAATGAGTGGGTAGATTTGTTACTTGCAAGGGAGTGTCCTTTTTAAGCCATTCTCTGGGCAGGATAGGCGTAATATGCAGGACTTTTTCTTCTTCTTTCAGGAGGAGATTCCGGATCAGCATAATAAATTCTGCCGTAGCAGTGCTATAATGCCCATCCCCTGCGCTGCCCCCTAAGCTTTTTGGATGAATAGCTTCGGGCCAGGCCCCTGTACCACTGATGTTTTTGATTAGCCAGCTTATAATGGTGAATAGTTTTGGATCTTGCCTATATAGATAGATTTGGGCTAATAGGCAGTTGTGAGCAATATTAAAACCAGTGTGGTTTAGATTATTAAAATAGATATTATCAGAGAGGAAATGTTTTTCTAGCTGGGATAGGGTATTAGAGATGATATGAGAGTGAGGATCCAGGATGTTTAGGGGATGGATACCGATCAGAGCAGTTATGAGCGCGGAATCCATCAGCCTGTTTGGTGAAACCGGGATATGAGGGGTGGAACTTTTAGTAGCTGAAATGCGTGATATGTATTTTTCAACATAATTTGTAATCTTTGTTTCCATGGCAGAGAGTTGGGTTAAAAGGTCTTCTTTGTCTAATATTTTGGCTAATTTTTTAGCGACCTTTACACCGGCCAGTGTCCAGAAATTGTCCCACATATAATTGTCCAGTAAACCCAGGTTATCGCAGGAATAGGTTTTGTTCATTAAGCCCATTACTTTTTTCTGGGAGCGGGTACTATACAAAGATTTTTTTATCTTGGTTGTCAGGACTTTGATATTGGAAAAATGCTGTACTAAGAAATCCTTATCTTTAGTGAAACTGTAATAATCATAGATGATAAACAATAATTGACCTAGAATATCCAGATTTTTTGCTTTGTCCACAGAAGATGAGATACGGAATGGATTTTTTTTGCGCAGTAGAGACTCAACGCTTTTTTTTGCCAGGTCAAATGCGCCTATCCGGTTAAGCGCTAATATGGATAGAACAGAGTCTGTTACCCATGGTTTTTTATTTGTGAAACTGCCTGAAAAAATGTCTTTTTTTCCTACGAAATTTTGCAGATGGGCTATATTCTGGTTAAAGCATGTTTCCAGTTTCTTATTGGGAATGGATATTCTAGCCAGTCTGGAAGCGTTATTTTGCCAGTATCTTCTGATATTTATTCTTTCGGTATGGTAATTTAATTTTTGCAGCATAGTAATTTTGGAGCGCAATTGGACCTTCTGGCTAATAGGCAGTGATTTCTGGAACATTTTTACCAGCCTGGAAGAATTATTACTAAATAATTTACAGGTAAGAGCCTTTTCTTCATTTGGTTGAAGTACAAGCCGGTATTCAGCATAGGCAGATGCCAGGTGGTCTTTGCACTTAGCATGCGGGATCATTTCCCAGTTCTTAACATGTTCTTCTGAAACATCACCGTCTTTATGCCTGAGGCAGATGACGTTGTCAGGTTTCTGGTCAAAGACCACAGAAAGGCGGCCATCGATTATTAAAGCCTGGGAAGTTGTATATACTATCTCGTCAATGGGGGCAAGCCCTTCGGGGTTATAAGGCCGGACAGCAAAGTATAGGGAGAATTTTTTAGTCTCATCAGAGGTATTGGTAACTCTCAGTTGGTTAAAGACAATACTTTTTTGTTCAAAGGAGCTCAAAAAGGTTTCCGAGCATATATTAAGCTGCTCTGCTTTCCATTTGGTAATAATGATCGGCTTGTTTTCTAAAAGGTATTGTTGTTCGATATCAGCTAGTTTTGCAGGAGAGTAGAGCTTGCCGGAAACCCTAATCCAGTTATCCATTGACCAACCGCTAACCAGAGGTGTAATAAGGCCCCTGGGATCAATGATAGCATTAGTATCAGATGAAGGTAGACTGATTGAAGACCAGTTCCGGTGAGTAGTATTAATTAAAGCAAAAGGGAAACCGGATGAACTATAACTTTGGCTTTCAGGATTAAGCTGCTGATAAACCCAGAAGGGCCAGATCCGGTTAGGATTATAGGGGATTACTTTGGCATTTGCCAGGCCCTGAACAATTATCTGAGGATAGAGCTGTTCAAATCTTTTATTGTCTGTATAGCAGGGTATGGTAAAGAGATGGTCAGCAATCCTGATAAACCTGGGATAGGTTTTGTCTAAAGAAAGAATCCCTTTGAATATTTTCCGCAGAATATTTTTTACCATAGAGAGTTATTTTATCAGAGTCCAAAGAGCTTTGGAAGTTGGAAACGGAAAGTTAATTTGGAAATGGGAAGTGAAACTCACCCTCGTTCCCTCTCTTGAAAGAGAGGGACGGTAGATTTGGATGATTCGAAGACTGGTATAGGATGGGAAATGGGGGAGGAAAATAAGATACAGAATGGACAAAACATCTGGCGGGACGTGATTTCCTCACGCTAACGCTCAGGACAGGCATCACGTCTGCTGTTAAACTTATAGTTTGGAAAGCGGCTGATAGCAGTTTTTAAGTGCCAGGTTTTTTCGAAAGTATGGTAGCTAAGAATACCCCTATAACAAAAACAAAAACACTCATTAAGCTGGAAAGGTCAAAAGTAAATCCTGGCCATAAAGGATAAAACGAAGCAATGATTAAACCTAATATAGCAGAAGTTATTTGGGTGGGGTATTTTCGGATACTGATATCTATAATTTTTGTGATAAATAAAAGACCAGGAACAGCACCTGCGGCAACGTAGAAGATTATGGGGAGATTGAATTCTGATACGGCTTGGATAATAGTCCCATAGCAGCCTAACAGCAAGAGAATAAAAGAACCGCTGATACCCGGGATAACCATAGCTCCGGCAGCTAAAAAACCGGAAACAAATAGAGTTAGTATTTCTTTTGCTGTTACAGCAGTGAAATGAAAAGATGTATCCAGAGAGTGGTTAAAAGAGGATAAAAGAATGATGAGACCAAAAGCAACTATGAAGGATATGGAATTGGAAATAGAGAGTTTAAGGTTTGGGCAGGATTTAAAGATAATAGGAATGCTTCCCATAATTAGCCCCATGAAAAAGAAAAAGGTAGGATGGGGTGCGTTTTTAAGCAAAAAACTAATTAGCCTAGAAAATACGATGATACTTATTCCTGCGCCTATGGCGATTTGAGTAAGAAAACCGAAGTATTGTTTGCGGTTTTTCCTGTCGGAAAAGAAATTGCCGATAGCATGGATAAGTTTGCTATAAATTCCAAGTATTACAGCCATAGTGCCACCGCTGACACCAGGGATTATGTTGGCAATGCCCAAGCAAGCTCCATAGGCAATGTTTTTACTTACTTGTACTAGCTTGTTAATCATTAGAGAATGATTTTTGGAGTGTGTTTAGCCTACAATAACAAGATTTATTCTTCAACTGTAGCAAAGTCATCTTGTTGTTCTTGAGCAGCGGCCTGAAAGTCATCATAACTGGAAGCGTCAATGCGTTTGGCAAGGAGGCCCATTTTTTTGTTATGGTATTCCGGGAAGCACGTCATATAAGTGGTGAAGTCCAGCAGGTATTCACCTAAGTTGCTGATATGGGAGTAACGCCTCCATACCCTGTCAAAGAATTTGGATATCAAAATGTTTTCATGATTAGAAAGCAATTCTAGCATTTGATTAATTTTTGCCAGCCTGTTCTGAATTATTTGTGTTTTCAGATCAGTAGAAACTAAGAGTTTTTTCTGGATTATTTCAAATGTATGCTTGACCTGGGCTCCCTTAAACAGAATATCCTGTTCGCTGATCCTGGAAGAAGCAGGTTCAAAAACGATAAAGTTATAGAAACGTTTTTCGTTCTCAGAGGTTAGTATAACAGGTTTATTAATATTCATTATTGTACTCGCATTCTTTGAATTTTTATTATTAGAATTTTTTTTTTTAAGAGATACTTTTTAGCCTATCTATAAAGTTATCGGCAAAATCCCAAAAAAATTTCATATTTTTTTTAAATTAATATAATCAGATGTCAAAATACAACGCAAATTCCCAAGGGTGAGGCCTTGACTCAATAGCCTCTACCTCTTTTTTTAGTTTGTAGTTAATCCAGGCTTCAATGATCTCTTCTGTAAATACATCGCCCTTCAAAAGAAATTCATAATCTTTTTCAAGCGCTTTCAGGGCATCTGTAAGTGAGGCTGGTGTTTGAGGGACGTTTTCCAGTTCTTCAGGAGGCAGGTCATAGATGTCCTTATCCAACGGTTGTCCGGGATTGATTTTATTTAATATGCCATCGATACCAGCCATCAGGATCGCTGAAAAACATAGATAAGGATTGGCAGTTGCATCAGGGCACCTGAATTCAAATCTTTTTGTTTTTTCAGAAGAATGGCACATAGGGATTCTGATGGCTGCGCTTCTATTCCTCCGGGAATAAGCTAAATTAACCGGAGCCTCAAAGCCTGGGACCAGGCGTTTATAACTATTGGTGCTGGGATTAGTGAACGCCAGCAGGGCAGGTGCGTGTTTTAAGATTCCGCCGATAGCGTACATTGCCAGTTCTGACATTCCGCCGTAACCGTCTCCTGCAAAAAGGTTTTTGCCGTCTTTCCAGATTGAGAAATGGACATGCATACCGCTTCCGTTATCATTCCAGATCGGTTTGGGCATGAAGGTGGCAGTTTTACCATGCTTGTGGGCGACATTTTTCACAACATATTTGTATTTAAGCAGGTTATCTGCGATTTGTACTAAAGGGGAACATTTGATTGCGAGTTCTCCCTGACCCCCGGATGCTACTTCATGATGCTGTGCTTCTCCTGGTACGCCAATTTCTTGTAGAGTTAGCAGCATTTCGCTGCGTATGTCTTGTTGTTTATCGCTGGGAGGTACGGGGAAGTAACCTTCTTTATAGCGGGGCTTATAACCCAGGTTCGGATTTTCTTCTTTTCCGGAGTTCCATTTTCCTTCATCTGAATCAATATAGTAAAAGCCTTTATTCTCTTTTTGATCAAATCTGATATCGTCAAAAATAAAAAATTCAGCTTCAGGGCCAAAAAATGCGATATTTCCGATGCCGCTGTTTATAAGGTATAGTTCTGCTTTTTGGGCAATTTTCCTGGGATCTTTTTCGTATGCTTCCCCTGTTACAGGATCAAAAATGTTGCAGTTAAGCACTAGACTTTTTACTTTATAAAAAGGATCAATAAATGCGGTTTCCGGGATGGGTTTAACCAGCATATCGGACTCGTTAATAGATTGCCAGGCACGCATGCTGGATCCATCGAATCCTAAGCCTTGTTCAAATGTGCTGGGCTCTAATGCTGAAGCAGGTATAGAGAAATGTTGCCAGGTTCCGGGTAGATCCGTAAACCTCAAGTCAATTATTTTTATGTTTTCCTTTTTTACCAATGCAATTACGTCTTCCGGCGTATTTATTTTCATTTTTTGGCTCCTTTTTTGAATTGCCTTTTTTAATTCAAGGGGTAGTAATTATTGCTTTTTGTTTGGATGGAATTTTAACATAAATATATATATAAAAGGAATACTAAATTTTGTATCATTTCCCATTTACTGTATTATTTTATCCATGTTGTCTGCTATACAGGAGACGTTGCAGTGCAACGTCTTTACAATCCCCGGTTCTTTTCTTTTGTTTGTTGTACGGAGACGTGATGAATCACGTCTCTACGGATGGTTTTATCCATTCTGTCTCTTATTTTATTCCCCCATTTCCCATTTCCCATTTCTAATACAGGCCCTGAGTTGACAAACAAAAAGAGACTTCTTATTATGATGCTCTTTATTTCAAGAAAACTAGGAGAGGACTAGAAAAAATATGGCTGTACCGAAAAAACGGCGCTCTAAATCTAAAAAAAGGATTAAAAGAGCTTGCTGGAAAGTGGAAGCACCGAATTTGAAAACATGTTCCAAATGCAGCGCTCCGATTGTGCCCCATCAGGTTTGTCCTGAATGCGGCGATTATAAAGGAAGAGAAGTAGTTCAGATCAAGCAGAAAAGTAGTAAAAAGAAGGAATAATTAGATTAATGAAAATTGCAGTTGATGCAATGGGAGGAGATTTCGCGCCTGGTGAAATAATTGCAGGAGTACACTTAGCGATAAAAGAAAATCCCATTGAAATTGTACTTGTTGGAGATCAAGGGCGGTTAGAAAAAGCTATATCTGCTATTCCCGGCTTTCCCTATGAAAATGTTTCTATTGTTCATGCTTCGGAAAATGTTGAAATGTCCGATTCGCCCATGGAATCTTTTAAAAAGAAAAAAGATTCTTCTATCAGAATTGGCTTGGAACTTATCAAAGACAAAAGAGCTCAAGGATTTGTTTCCGCTGGAAATACCGGCGCCGTAATGCTTGCT
This sequence comes from Candidatus Margulisiibacteriota bacterium, assembly GCA_042577605.1. Taxonomy (GTDB): domain Bacteria; phylum Margulisbacteria; class Marinamargulisbacteria; order JBHPDY01; family JBHPDY01; genus JBHPDY01. The sequence continues at coordinate 23,529 of JBHPDY010000002.1, read as the reverse complement.
TCAACAATGTTACTCGGCCGGATTTCTGGGATTGACCGCCCTGCTATAGCAGCGGTGTTGCCGAGGAAAAATGGAAAGGTTATTGTCTTGGATGTAGGGTCCAATGTGGACTGCAAAGCAAAATATTTAGCCCAGTTTGCAAAGATGGGCAGTGTATATGCCGAGATAGTTTTGGATATCAAATCGCCTAAAGTAGGGTTGCTTAATATCGGCGAGGAGAAGAGTAAAGGCAATTTTTTGACCCAGAGCGCTTTCTCGCTTATAAGCGGAACTTCTTTGAATTTTATCGGAAATATTGAGGGTAAAGATGTTTTGTCCGGACATGTAGATGTTGTTGTATGCGATGGTTTTGTTGGTAACGCTATCCTGAAATTCGGGGAAGGGGCCACCAACTTATTTGCGGATTTTTTTAAAAATGAGGCCCGTTCTTCTTTGATGTCTAAAATTGGCTTGCTGTTTTTAAAGCCGGCCTTAAGGCGATTTAAAAAGGAATATGATTATATCGAATATGGCGGAGCTCCTCTTTTAGGTGTGAGCGGGATTTCCATAATAGCGCATGGTAAATCAAAATCAATTGCTATAAAAAATGCTATTAAGATATGTGTGAAAAGTATTAATAACAATATTGTTGAAAGAATTTCGGAAGGAATAAAATAATTTCTAATCAATTGAGGAAAAATAAATGAAGTCGATAGGTATAATAGGATGTGGAAAATCTGTGCCTCCAAAGATTGTAACAAACAATGATTTTGTTAAATTAGGCTTAGATACATCAGACGATTGGATTACTGATAGGACCGGGATCAAGGAAAGACGGATAGCAGGCAATGATACTGCAAGTTCTGACCTGGGATTTGAGGCTGCGAAAGCTGCTTTGGAAAATGCCGGATTAAAACCCGAAGATATTGATCTGATAATAGTGGCCACCACCTCTCCTGATTATCAGGTGTTCCCGTCTACAGCCTGTATTTTACAGAATAAGCTTGGCTTAAGGAATGTAGGCGCTTTTGATGTTTCTGCAGCCTGTACTGGTTTTAATTATGCCCTTACCACAGCTGCCCAGTACATAATTTCCGGTTATGCTAAAAACGTGCTGGTAATTGGCGTAGATTGTTTATCAAAGTACCTGAATTGGAAGGATCGTTCTACATGTGTGCTGTTTGGGGATGGTGCCGGGGCTGTAATCTTATCTGATGTAAAATCCGGGTATGGTTTAATGGCTTCCAAGTTATATGCGGATGGCAGTGCGGAAGATATTTTAAAGGTTAGGGCAGGCGGGTCCAGGAACCCGGTCTCAAAAGAACGTTTAGATAAAAATGAACAATATATTTATATGGATGGCAAAGCGGTTTTTAAGGTTGCTATAAGTAAAGTATTGAAGGCGATAAAAGATATCTTGAAAGAAGCGGATTTGGAATCCGGGGACATAGACCATTTTATTATGCACCAGGCAAATTTGAGGATTATAGAATATGTAAGAGAAAAATTGGAATTGCGTCCTGAACAGCTGGTTATAAATCTGAATAAATATGGAAATACATCTGCTGCTTCAATCCCTATTGCTTTAACAGAAGCACTTGCCGAAGGAAGGGTCAAAGATGGGGACAAGTTATTATTTGTCGGTTTCGGGGCTGGTTTTACCTGGGGGGTAAATATATTACGCTGGGGAGGTAGAAATGACTAAATTTGGCTTTGTTTTTCCTGGGCAAGGTTCTCAGAAACCAGGTATGGGAAAAGTTTTTTTTGATAATTACGAGGAAATAAAGAATATTTTCGCAAGTGCGAATTCAGTTTTAGGCCGGGATCTGGCAAAGATTTGTTTCGAAGGCCCTGATGAAGAGCTGAGGCAGACTATTAATGCACAACCAAGTATTTTTCTGGTGTCTGTTTGCATTGCCGAACTGTTAAAGAAGGCCCGGATTGTTCCAAGCCTGGTTGCAGGCCATAGCTTAGGTGAGATAACAGCTTATTATGTAAGCAGTGTTTTTGACCTGGAAACTGCCTTGAATGTGATAGATAAAAGGGCTAGGGCTATGGCAAATTCATATCCTTCAGAGGATTCGGCAATGGCAGCTATTTTAACTTTAGATGTAAAAACTGTTGAAAAATTAGTAAAAGAGGTTTCTGGCAAAGTTGTGGTGGCAAATTATAACAGTCCTGGCCAAGTGGTTATTTCCGGGGAAAAACAGGCTGTGGCTGATGCTGTTCAATTATGCAAAGAGCAGGGCGGCAGAGTGTTGCCTTTAAATGTCAGTGGCCCGTTTCATTCTCCATTGATGAGCAAAGGAAGCCGGGAGTTTGGGGAGACGCTGGAGGAAGTTAAGTTTATAGATGCGACTGTTCCGATTGTATTAAACCGGACAGCTTCTCCAGAGACTAAGGCCAGTGCTTTAAAAGATAACCTTCCGCTTCAGATTATTTCTCCGGTAAACTGGATAGATTCTATGCTTTATATGTCTGAAAAGGTTGATGTTATTATTGAATGCGGGCCGGGGAGGGTTTTATCGGGCTTGATTAAGAAGATTAATCCAAATATTCAACTCGTAAATATATCTGATGAAGATTCGTATTTAAGGTTTATTGAAGAATTTTCCGGCAGCAAGCGGGTGGAAGATTTAATTTCCGGTTAAAGGAGGTAATATGGATTTGAAAGAACAGGTTGCGGTTGTTACAGGGGCAGGTAGAGGGATTGGTTATGCTATTGCTTCTACTCTTGCTCAGAACAAGGCTAAAGTTATTGTCGCTGATTTAGACGAAGCTGTTTGTGATAAAGCGGCAGAAGAATTGTCGGCAAAATTTGGTGTTGAGGCTTTGGGTATCAAAGTTAATGTAGCAAATTTTGAAGATGTGCAGAAGATGGTAGAGACAGTATGCCAGAAATTCGGGAGAATAGATATTCTGGTGAACAATGCAGGTATTACCAGAGACAATTTGCTGTTAAGGATGAAAGCAGAAGAGTGGGAACAGGTCATAAACGTTAATTTGAATTCGGTTTTTTATTGTACAAAAGCTGTAATCAGACAAATGTTAAAACAGAAATCCGGAAGGATCGTTAATATTGCTTCTGTGGTGGGATTAATGGGAAATCCGGGCCAGGCCAACTATGCGGCAGCTAAAGCAGGTATGGTCGGTTTTACAAAAACTGTAGCTAAAGAGTTTGGGGCCAAAGGCATTAATTGCAATGCGGTTGCTCCGGGCTTTATTGAAACTGATATGATTAAATCTTTACCGAAAGAATATATTGATAATATAATAGGAGCGGTTCCAAAGCGGCGGTTAGGTTCAGTACAAAATGTTGCGGATTTAGTTGCCTTTTTAGTTTCGGAACAATCATCTTATATCACCGGGCAGGTTATTAATGTTGATGGTGGTATTTTGATGTAATTTAAGGTATTAAAAAATTAGGAGGAAAGATAAATGGCATTAACAGAAGAAGAAGTTTATACAAAGGTTAAAAACGTTATCGTGGAGCAGTTAGGAGTTTCAGAAGAAGAAGTAACAAAAGAAGCTTCCTATACCGATGATCTAGGAGCGGATTCTCTGGATACAGTAGAATTAGTTATGGCTTTGGAAGAAGAGTTCAGTACTGAAATCGCTGATGAAGAAGCAGAAAAATTGGTTACCGTAGGAAAGACCGTTGACTATATTGTCGGCAATATTAAGTAATAGATAGTTATAGTCTGTTACTTGTGTTTTTTATTTTGCAGGAATATTAGACTTTTCTAGTAAGTGTGTTTTCTATTTTAGTGTCTTAAGGAGATACATTGTGAGTAAGCGTGTAGTTATTACAGGATTAGGGACCATTAATCCGGGCGGGAATAATGTTGATAGTTACTGGAAAACTATATCCAGTGGAACTTCTTGTGTTAACAAGATTGAAGATTTTGATGTTTCGGAGTTCACTACCCATATAGCGGCCCAGGTCAAAAACTTTAATCCGGAAGACCATTTCGATAAAAAAGAAGTTAGGCGGACATCGAAGTTTATCTTGTATGCTTTGGTGGCGGTTGCAGAGGCAGTAAAAGATTCTGGTTTGGATATTGAAAAAGAAGCAGACGAGATTGGTGTTGAAATAGGATCTGGGATTGGCGGTATTGAGATTTTGCAGGAGGCAGCTATAGTTTTGAAGGAAAGAGGCCCTTCAAAAATCAGCCCCTTTTCTGTTCCGATGATGATCTGTGATATGGCCTCGGGGATGGTTGCGATTAAGTTTGGCGCTAAAGGGCCTAATTCGTGTTCTGTTACTGCCTGTGCTTCTGCGACTCATTCCCTTGGTAATGCGTATAAACTTGTCCGGGATGGAGTAGCGGTTGCTATGATAGCGGGGGGTACCGAAGCAGCTATTCATCCGTTAGGCCTGGGATGTTTTTGTGCGGCCAGGTCGCTTTCGACCCGAAATGATGATCCCAAAGGGGCTTCAAGGCCATTCGATCTAAACAGAGATGGATTTATTATGGGTGACGGTTCAGGAATTCTTATTTTAGAAGAGCTTGAGCATGCTAAGGCCAGAGGGGCTAAGATATATGCTGAGATTGTAGGTTTTGGCAGCAGCGGTGATGCTTATCATATAACTGCTCCGGCTCCGGAAGGTGCTGGTGCAGCAAGAGCGATGAAGCAGGCTTTGGATTTAGCAAGCGTAAAACCTGAGCAGATTGATTATATTAATGCGCATGGCACCTCAACTTCTTTAAACGATAAAAACGAAAGCACAGCCATAAGAACTGTTTTTGGTGAATACAGCCAAACAGTAAGCATCAGTTCTACTAAGTCAATGACAGGACATTTGCTGGGCGCGGCCGGTGCGATTGAATTAATTGCTGTGGCTTTATCTATCCAGAATAATTTGATACCACCAACGATTAATTATTCGACTCCGGATCCGGAATGTGATCTTAATTACACTCCGAATAAGGCAAAAAATAAAGATATCGAATACGCAATTTCTAACTCTTTTGGATTTGGTGGGCATAATGCGGTTTTGGTAGCACGTAAATATCGATAATTATTTTGATATTTTTTATCACATAAATGTCTTTGAAAATAGCTGGTGTTGACGAGGCCGGGCGGGGAGCATTGGCAGGGCCGGTTGTTAGTGCGGCTGTGGTTTTTTTCGGTGAGATAGATCCCAGTATTTTTAAAGATTCAAAAACATTGTCAAAAGAAAAAAGGCAAGAACTTTATGAAATCTTGATGAAAGGTTCTGCATATGTTGGTTTAGGGATTGTGGGGGAGACGGTAATTGATCAAGTAAATATTCTACAGGCATCACTGCTATCAATGCAGAAAGCTGTTACGGCTTTGGGGATAAGGCCGGATGAGGTATTAATTGATGGGGACCGGGCGCCGGATTTACCAGATTATAAAATCCGTACAATTATTAGGGGAGACCAAAGCATTCCTGAAATTTCCGCTGCTTCTATTATTGCCAAGCAGACGAGAGATAAAATAATGAGGGATTATCATGTTAAATACCCGCAATATAATTTTATAAGTAATAGCGGGTATGGTACAGCCGAGCATTATCAAAGTATTTTTCAGTATGGTGCATCGGATATCCATAGGAAGAGTTTTAATCTTACGCAGCAGCAGAGATTGTTTTAGGAGTCTGTCGCGAAATGCCATAAATCTTTCTGGCATTTCGCGACAGGCTCTTTAGGAAAAGAACGGAGAGAACCGGAAATGGGAAATGAAACTCACCCTCGTTCCCTCTCTTAAAAGAGAGGGACGGTAGACAAGGCGTTGTTTCGAAAAATTAAGGAATGCATCGAAAGAAATCTAATCAAAGCTAGAATCTAACAATAACACGCATAATTCCCAACTAATTGATTGGAAATGAGAAATGGAAAAAAACAAAGAAAGACAAACCAATATCCAACAAAAAGGCCGGATGGGAGAAGAAGCGGCTGCTAAATATTTAATTAAAAAAGGATTTCAAATCCTGGCACGGAATTTTCATTCCAGGTATGGGGAAATTGATTTGATCGTGCAGGAAAAACCGGATGAAATCGTTTTTGTTGAAGTGAAGACCTATAAGAGAAATAGTTTTATCCATCCTTTGGAAAGCATAACCCAAAAGAAAATTGACAGAATGGAGAAGACAGCCGAATCTTATCTGATTGCCAAAGGTTTTGATAAGGTTTCTTTGAGATTTGATCTGATTGTTGTTCGTAACAGCTTAGTAATTACCCATATGAAGAATTTTTTTTAATCTTAAAAACTTGCTGAATTTTAAAGCAAAGCTAATAATCCTATAATAAACTAATACTAGACTTAAACCGGTGAAAAAAAACCTGTAGTTAATGTGAGATGATTTTTTGTGGTTTGGTCGATACTTGAAGGGATTTTAAAAAAAGATTTTTTAGGATCTTATGAAACGATTATTAATAGTTTTAATATTTTATGTGCTAGCTATACCTGTAAATGCAGAAGACGGATGCTTTTGGTATGAGAAGGCATCTCAGTTTCAATCGGTTACAAAGGAAAATGGACAAAATAATTATTATACTGCAAAAAACAAACAAAATGTTTCGAGCAAAAGTAAAAAGAATCATAAAAAGTCCTTTCAAGAAATAGCGGGAGGATTGGTTAAAGGGAAGAAAAAAAGGCTTATGAAAGCACCTGTTTTAATACAACCGGCATTTGTGAATATGCAAAAACTAGTTAAAAAGAAAAAGATTGTTAAATTAAGGACATCATTTAATAAGGACATAATCAGAACCACATCATTCCAGGATATTGCTGAAATGGTTAAGTGTAAAAAAAAAATTGATTCAATAAACTAACCTGAGTTTTGGATAAGCCACAGTCTAAATGTTCATATTAAACCTAATTTAACTAGCTAGCACGCTCCAAAATCTCAAAAATAGCACAAATATTATTAAGATATTTCACTACTATCTAGCTAAATTAGGTTTAATATGAACATTTCTTTGTGTGCCCTATCCAAAACTCAGGTTAAATTAGTTTATTTATTCTGAAAAATATATATCTGAGGATTAATGAGATATTTTTGGGCTGTTTGCAGGACATCGTCTTTTGAAAGATTTTGGGTGAGTTTCTGAGTTTTAAGGTAATGATCGTAACCTCGGTTATAAAGCTCGTCTGCAGAGGATATAATGGCTAGTGAATCAATAGCGCTGATCCTATCTTTATTATAAAAATTTAATTGCGCAAGAGCTTGTTTGAATTCTGTGTCATTTATATAAGATGTTTTTAATTTATCGATCTCTTCAATGATTATGTTTTTGACTGTTTCAGCTTTATCTTTGCTTGTTAAGGCATAGATAAAATAATAACCATTTTCTAAGCCCAACTGATTGACGCCATGTACTAGATAGACAAGCCCTTTTTCTCTCAATATATTATGCAGGCGTCCTGCCGGATAGTTCATTCCGGAGAGCACAGAGTCCAGAAGGTCGAGCTTCAGCCCTTCATTAACATTGGAAAAAGATTCTCCGTCAAAGGCAACAAAAACAGAGGCTACATTTTGAGGGATATTTAAAAGGCTGCTTTTTGGTTTAGTGTGTAATTTTCTGGCCATTGGCTTCAGGAATTTATGTCCTTTAGCAGTCTTTTTTAGGGATCCTAATTGCCATTTAATGATCTTAAGAACTTTTTTTTCATCAAATTTGCCAAAGATGCTTATTACCATATCATTGGTATTGAAGAGTTTTTGATGATAGGCATAAATATCTTTTAGGGTAATTGTTTTTATGCTTTCTACCTCACCGATTGGAGATAACGCAAAGGGATGTGCACCAAAAAATGCTTTATGGAAATGATATTTGCAATATGAGTACCAGTCGTCTTTTCTTTGTTTTATCCATTGGTAGGTTTTTCTTTTTATTTCATTTAGATCCTCAGTCTGAAACTTCGGTTTTTGGAACGAATGGAAGAAAATAGGGAGCAGATCAGACAAATCTTCGGAGAGGCAGTCCAGGTTATAAAATATTGTATTATTTCCCAGGGTGGCATATAGACTTGCTCCTCTGTCTTCAATGGTTTTCTGGATGTAATCCTTGGTGTATTCCTCAGATCCTTTACCTAATAGCTCGGCTGTTAAATGGCCGATACCATTGTTAGCGGTTGATTCAGCCCTCAGACCGCCTAAAAGAAATATTTTTGCGTGGACCCTAGGCAGCGATTCTTCTTTGTATAGAAGCACTTTAATGCCATTGGCCAATTCGATTTTCTTAGGTTTTTGGGACATGTTCCCGGCGGAACCGGAGGTTAGAGTGGAGGTTTTCTTTGTCCCTTTCGGGATTAAAGCTGTAAGAACTGCTTTGTTGAATTCAAAATATGTTTGGGCAGCTTTTATGATATGTTCCTTAGATATTTTTTTAAAAGATTCAACATAGCGTTCAAAAAAGTCAGGAGTATAAGTATAGACATAAGATTGACCTATCCTGTTTACTTTGTCTTCTATGGTGCTGATGGAAAAAATATCTTCTGCCAGTTTTTGTTTTTTTGCCCTTTCAATGAAATTCTTATCAAAGTTCCCTTTTTTAATATTGTTCAGGATTTCGAATACTTTGTTTTTGGCTTCCTCCAGATTTTCGTAGTTTATTTCCATTGATATGTCAAAGTAGCCAGTGGTTTCGATCGGAGTGTATGAGGCGCAGCTGATGTTGTAAGCCAGTTTATGATCTTCGACCAGGGCTTTGTATAACAATGATTCATCGCCATTGCCCAGGATAAAGTCCAGAAGATCTAAAGGATATAAGTTCGGGGAGAAGAGGTCTACAGTGGCAAACCTTATGCTGAAATTAGTAACGTTAGTTGTGGTTTCTTTTTGTACAAAACGGGTTGAAAAGGGAGGCGGTTCAAAAGAGAGGGTGGTGAGTGGCGGAGCATATTTTGGGATGTTCCCGAACGTATTTTTTATTTTTTGTAGTACATTTTTTTCCTTAAAGTTCCCTCCGATGATCAGGACCATATTAGAGGGTGTGTACTTGTTTTTATAATAAGAAATCAGGTCTGCTCTTGTTAAAGCTTGAAAGTTATTCAGACAACCAATGACAGGCAATCTTAATGGATGGTATTTATAGAAATTATTCTGGCATAGGTTGTAAAACTGTCTGTCAAGGTTGGCGTCGTTCTTTTCAATTTCTTTGATAATTACCTTTTTCTCTCTATCAGCTTCATTTTTATTAAAAGAACAAAGAAATAGCCATTCATAGAGAAGCGAAATAGCTTCCGGGGTATGCTTTGGTGTTGTATTTATGTAATAACAGGTGTGGTCAGTAGTTGTATAAGCATTCATTGCGCCGCCGATTAAGGAGATAGCTGTTTTGTATTCAGTTTCTGTTCTTTTTGAGGTGGATCCTCCTGAGACAACATGTTCCAAGTAATGAGATATGCCAGATCCAAGGAATGTTTTTTCATTTATGGAACCGGTCTTTACAAATGCGCGTAGTGAAATTAAAGAAGCAGAGGGATCGTTAACTAGAAAGATCTTTAGCCCGTTATTAAGAGTGTATTCAGTTAAGTTAGGTTTGGACATAAGAGATTTATTAAATAAAAAGCTTATAATTAAAAAAATGCAAACAAAGCAGAGTTTATAATGGTATAATCTTATTCTAAATTTTAACACAAGTTACATTTTAAGATGTATGGAGATAAAATTAAAGATGTAAGTATTCACTTTTGGGCAATTTCAGCCAAATCGCTCTGGTCATTTATGAGGAGTAAACTCCTGACGTGATTTGACTGAACTTACCTCAAAATTGAATACCTACGGTTATTGAGACTTACTGCCATTAGTGAAATGGGGAATGAGGAATGGGAGAGATAATGAAAGATAGGATTTTTGAGGATCCTGTATCAGCGTTAAAAAAGTTTTCGTTTAATAGCGAGGTTGCAGGTGTCTTTGAAAACATGCTAGAGCGTAGTGTACCCTTTTATAATGAAATCCAAAATATGATATGCGCTATTGCCAGGCAATTTGCCAGAAGCGGAACCAATATTTATGACCTAGGCTGCTCAACCGGGACCACCATTGTCAAACTGGCAGAGGTTTTGGAGCAGCCGGATATTAATTTTATCGGTGTTGATAATAGTTTGCCTATGATTAAAAAGGCACAAAAAAAATTACATGGTTTTAGCCCGGACAAAAATATTTCTTTTCTGCATAAAGACCTGGCAGAATTTTTGGAAATTGAAAATGCCAGTATTGTGGTACTGAACCTTTGCCTACAATTTGTTGCCCCTGGGAAGAGACTGGATGTGCTGAAAACGGTTTTTAAAGGCCTAAATAGACAGGGGTGTATAGTTCTGGTGGAGAAGGTTCAAGCTGAGAGTGAGGCAATGAACGATTTCTTTAGGAGAGAGTATTTTAATAAAAAAAGAGAGAACGGGTACTCGGAAAATGAAATCCTTAATAAGGAGCGTTCATTGGAAAATGTGCTGGTGCCTTTGAAATTATCAGATAATATCAGCCTTTTGAAAGAAGCTGGTTTTAGTATCGTAGAACCGTTTTTTAAATGGTATAATTTTACCGGATTATTGAGTGTAAAGCCCTAAAAGGTAGAACAATTTATGAACAAACAACCGGACCAGCAAAAGTTTAAAAAGGAATTAGCGGATTATTTCATGTTAGTCACTAGAATTGGCTTAGTGATGGCAGGTTCTATTTTATTCTTTTTTTTCATAGGCCTGTTTGTTGAGAAAAAATTTCAATTAAAGGGTGTTTTTCTTATTTTTATGATAATTGCCGGGATTATTTGCGGTTTTTATTATATTTATTTTTCTTTGAAGAAAATGCTGATGTTAAACAATGAAAATACTAAAAAGTAGGAACATATTATTGTTGAATAGTGTTTTAATTAAATATATTTTTCTATTTTTAATAGTATTTAATATTTTCTCTATATTGATCGGAAGAATGGATTTTGTGTGGTCAAGTATATTAGGAGCAGTTTTCAGTTATTTTGTAGCTGTTAATATGCAGAGGGTTTCTGAAAGCGTATTGAGCGGCAGAAGCCTGAAGCCTGTGTTTGTGAATTTTCTTATCAGGATAATTTTATATGCGGCGCCAGTTATACTTGCATTAAAGCTGGAATCCTCTTTTAATATGACTGTGCTTCTGATATTCTTATTTGTTTTTCAAGCAGGTTTTATTGCTATTTCTTTGTTACGTGGCATAAAGAAAAATAAAAAGAGGGCATAGAACATTGGAAGATATCGGCGTTGTAGCTTTAAAATCTTTTCAGTTATTTGGGCTTGAAATCATAGTAAATCTTGAGATGTTCTATATGACCTTCCTGGTGGCTTCTCTTCTGGTTCTATTTGGTTTCTTATCAACAAGGAAATTATCTTCAGTACCCGGAAAACTTCAGGGTTTTTTTGAGCTGATCCTATATTTTGTTAACGATATTACCGTAAGCACCCTGGGCGAAAAAGAAGGTAAAAAGTTCTCTCCTTTGATAATAACAATTTTTCTTTTTGTGCTTCTATCAAACTGGATAGGGATCGTACCGAATTTATGTGAGTTCCTGGGCGTGATAATAGCCTTATTACATAAATTAATTGTACCTGGGACAGTTGAGGTTGTAGCAGAAAGCGTTACAAACGTTTTTGTAGTTCCTGATCCTCAAAGCTGGTATTACTTTCTGTTTAAAATCCCGGCAATTAATTCTCCCACCAGACATTTAGGTACGAATTTTGCCGTGGCTATAATTGTATTTTTAGTGGCCCACAGCAATGCTGTTCGGTGTAATGGTATCGTAGAATATTTTAAAGGCTATATGGAGCCCTTACCTTCCAAGCCGCCTTGGATATATTTTTTCTTTTTGAATCCTTTTTTCTATTTGAACATTATTTCCCAGCTTAGTAATGTAGTGTCTCATTCTTTCCGTCTTTTTGGTAATATTTTTGGTGGGGGAATTATTATTTTAATTGTTTCAGAGCTTTTACGATATTTTTTGCTGCCAGTGGGTTTATTTGCTTTTTTCGGCTTGTTTTCCGGTATTATTCAAGCCTTTGTTTTTACTATGCTGGCCATAACTTATATTGCTACTGCAAAATGAGGAAAGAATTATAATTTGTTTTATTGGGGATTTTTAAGGACGGCAGCCCTTAAATAAAAATCTTCCTGAGTTTTTTAAAGTGCGAAGCGCTTTAAAAGAATGAAGAAAAGTTGAATACTATGGAATTTGTTAGAATAAGCGCAATATTAGGGGCGGGATTAGCTATGGGCTTAGGAGCTATCGGCTCTGCTGTGGGTGAAGGGCTTATTGCTTCCAAGGCAATTGAAGCTCTTGGCAGGCAGCCTCGCGCTAAGAACAAACTTTTACGGTTGATGCTTATTGGCCAGGCAGTTGCAGAGACAGCTTCGATATTTGCTCTGGTCGTAGCTCTGATTTTAGTTTTTCAAAAAGCAGGTAATTTTGGATTTGAGAAGGGATTTTGTTTCATTGCCGCAGGTTTAGCAATGGGACTTGGCACAATCGGTTCCGGGGCCGGGGCAGGTTTGCCCGGGAGTGCTGCTTGTGAAGGGGTCGGACGCCAGCCGGGGAATGCGGATATTCTGATTTTTCATATGTTAATCGGACAGGCGGTTTCACAGACAGCTTGTATTTTTGCTTTAACTATTTCTTTGATTTTAATCATTTCTAATCCGGGACAAGGGATTTATGCGATTTTTTCTACTCTTGGTGCGGGTATTGCGATGGGATTCGGAGCCATTGGGCCTGGTATGGGCAGCGGTACTGTGGCCAGGTTTGCTAATTTAGCGGTCGGTCGTAATCCGAGGGAGTTGACTATTCTCACCAGGACGATGCTTATTGGCCAGGCTGTGACAGAGACCACCAGCATATATTCGGCAGTAATTGCTTTGATTTTGATTTTTGTTGTTTAGCTAAAGATGTTTTTTTGCTTTAAAATTTATATAGGAGGTAAGCTATGGACGGAATAACAGGTACGGAGTTTATAAAGGCTTTTGCTCTTTTAGCTGCAGGGATTGCGATGGGATTTGGAGCTATAGGCCCTGGGATTGGTGAAGGATTTGCCGCTGGTAAAGCATGCGAATCTTTAGGTAAGAGGCCAGATGAGGTTAACCTTATCACGAGGACTATGCTTATAGGGCAGGCTGTTTCAGAGACCACAGGCATATATTCACTGGTAATTGCCTTGATATTAATATTTGTAGTCTAATATTTCAGATTCAGAATTCAGAGTTCAGACTAAACTCCTGACTCCTGACTTCTGTTTTATGAAAATTAATTAATTAACGGAGAAAAAGGTGATTCGTACAAATATATATGAAATTCTAATGCAGATGGTAAATTTTTTGATCCTTTTATGGCTGCTTAACAGGTTTTTGATCAGGCCTCTTTTAAAATTTATGGACAAAAGGGAAGAGGGGATCAAAAAAAATATTGCCCAGGCAGAAGCTAATAAAAAAAGCACGGAAGAGTTATTGGAGACCAAGAAAGGTGATTTGAAACAGGCACGGCAGGACGCAAGGGATATCCTTGCTAAAGCAGAAAGCGATACCAAAAAAGAACGCCAGGCAATGTTAAATCAAACCAGGAACGAAGCCCAACGGGTATTAGAAAACGCCAAAAAAGAAATTGAAAGAGATTTTAACAGTGCGAAAGTGGAGTTGAAAGGCTATTTGGCTGATATCACAGTTAATTTGGCTGAGAAAGTAATTAGAAAGCAGCTAGATAAAAAAACGCAGGAGGATTTAGTGAAAGATTATTTAGGGACTATACAGGATAAATGAAAGACCTTATTTTAGCTAAAAGATATATAAATGCATTCTGTGCTAGTTTTCCAAAGGAAAAACTAAAAAAGGAACTTACTGCCCTGGAGAAAGTTTTGGGTGATTTGGCAAAAGATCGAGTATTTGGTTATTTAAAGAGCCATATGACAAATAAGAAACAACAGCGGGAACTGCTGGAAATTTTTTTAAATAAATATACCATTCATAAACAAACACAGAGTTTTTTATTTTTGGTTGCTAGGAAGAACAGATTGGGTTTAGCAATATTTTTCAGAGAGGTTATTACAGAGCGGATATTAAGGGAGAGGGGGGCTATAAAGGTGAAGTTTATTTCAGCGGTAGATTTAAACCAGGCCATCCGGGATATATTGATCAAGGAATTCAGTAATAGAATTCAGCAAGTAATTCAACCGGAGTTTATTATTGATGAGAGCCTAATAGGGGGATTAAAAGTTCAGGTTGACCACATCTTATATGATGCTTCAGTTGCTAATTCACTCTTGGAACTGAAAAAACATATGGTTTCCCAGCCTGCTGGCAGATGACTAGATAAAAGTTTTGCGAAAGAGAGGTAGCTAAATGAAGATTAAGCCGGAAGAAATAACTTCAATTATTCAGAAGCAAATAGAAGATTATGATATTTCAGTAAATGTTAAAGAGATAGGTTATATCATTCAGGTGGGAGACGGTATCGCCAGAATCTATGGATTGGAAAATGCTATGGCCGGAGAAATGATCCTTTTTCCGGGCAATGTTTATGGATTGGTATTTAATTTGGAAGAAGAAAATGTCGGCTGTGTTATTTTAGGGAACGGCAAGGCAATCAAGGAAGGGGATCAGGTAGAGCGGACCGGGCGTATTTTGGATGTTCCGGTAGGGGAACATCTTTTGGGCAGGGTAGTTGATCCTTTGGGGAATCCTGTTGATGGCTCAGGCCCGATAGATTCGGATAAACGCCGGCCTATTGAGCGTATTGCACCTGGGGTATGTGACCGTCAACCGGTTAAGGAGCCTTTGCAGACAGGATTAAAGTGCTTAGACTCTATGATCCCTATAGGACGCGGGCAGAGAGAATTAATAATCGGGGACCGCAAGACAGGTAAAACAGCTATTGCGATAGATACAATTATAAATCAGCGGGACCAGGATGTTATTTGTATTTATGTTGCTATCGGACAGAAAAAATCTACGGTTTCCAGGGTAGTTCAAACCTTGAAGGATTTTGGAGCTATGGAGTATACGATTGTGGTGACCGCTTCGGCATCGGAGTCAGCTACTTTGCAATATATTGCTCCTTATGCCGGTTGTGCCATGGGCGAAGAATTCCTGGATCAGGGAAAACATGTCCTGATTGTCTATGACGACCTGTCAAAACATGCGGTTGCTTATAGGCAGTTGTCCCTTTTGCTTAAAAGACCTCCAGGTAGAGAAGCTTTTCCCGGAGATATTTTTTACCTTCATTCCAGGCTGTTGGAACGTTCTTTAAAGTACTCTGACGAAAAGGGAGGTGGGTCTCTGACCGCGTTACCGATAATTGAGACCCAGGCGGGTGATGTATCTGCTTATATACCAACTAATGTAATTTCCATAACAGACGGTCAGATTTATCTGGAATCAGATCTTTTTAATGCTGGGATAAAACCTGCTGTAAATGCCGGGATATCTGTTTCCCGGGTAGGCGGTAATGCCCAGATTAAGGCTACAAAGCAAGTAGCAGGCAGCTTGAGGATAGATTTGTCCCAGTATTGGGAGATTGAGGCTTTTTCACAATTTGGTTCAGATCTGGATAAGGCGACCATTGCCCAATTGGATAGAGGGAAAAGGTTGCTTGAGATCTTGAAGCAGGATCAATATAAACCGCTGAGGATTGCTTTGCAGATATCAATTATTTTTGCGGCTGTGAACGGTTTTTTGGATAAAATCCCTGTAGATAGTATCAGGCAGTTTGAACAGGAGTTGAACTTGATATTAAATATGCAGTTTGCAGAAGTTCTGGATGAAATAGAGAGTAAAAAAGTATTGGATGATGGGATAAAACAAAAGTTGACCGCTGCTATTACAGAATGCCAAGGAATTTTTATTGAGAACAATTAAAGATGTCTAATATTCGTGAATTAAAACAGCGTATTGCTTCTGTTATTAAGACCAGAAAGATGACCCAGGCAATGAAAATGGTAGCTGCGGCAAAATTTAAAAGGGCAGTGCAGAAATCCCAGAATGTAGATGGATATGTAGATGAATTAGAGGCAGTGCTGAGTGATACGGCTAATCGGATAGAACCAGACTTTTTTCCGGTCTTTTTCTGCAAGAACGGTTCGCCCAAGCAGGTTGTGATTGTGATTACCGGGGATCGTGGTTTGTGCGGGGGGTATAATACCAGTGTACTTAAAGCTGCATGGACTTATTTAAATGACCAAAAGAGCACGAATGTACAGCTTTATTTATTTGGTAATAAAGCATGTGCTTTTTTTAAAAGAAAAAAGTGGGAGATATATGGAGCTTACCCTTATTTTATGGATAAGTTGGGTTTTGATAAAGTTGAACATGCCATAGATTTGATTCTTGAGAGATTTGTTAACGGTGAGATTGGCATTGTAAAAGCTTTTTTTAATCAATTTCAATCTGCATTAACCAGTAAGTTGGTGCATAGGCAATACCTGCCTATTTTGCTTGAAAAAACAGCTGAAGAACCCTTGTCAGATTATATTTATGAACCAAGTAAACCAAGTGTATTATACAATTATCTGCATCATTACTTAGTAATGCTGTTATATAAAGACCTTTTGGATAGCAATACAGGAGAAGAAGCAGCAAGAATGATGGCCATGGAAGCTGCGACAGATAATGCAGCGGAAATGATAGGCCAGTTACAGCTAGTCTATAATAGAACGAGGCAGGCGCATATTACGAGAGAGATAAACGAAATAGTAAGCGGAGTAGAAGCCCTGGCGGGCTAATTACCGCGAGGTATATGCGGAGCATATACTGAGCTCAAGGAGGTTATGATGAGTAAAAAAGGGCGTATAGTCCAGATAATTGGTCCGGTTGTTGACTTTAGATTTCCCAAAGGGCATTTGCCGGAACAGGGGTGGGCCATAAAGGTGGAAAAAGAGGACGGCAGTAGCCTGGTCTTAGAGACAATGCAGCATTTGGGCGATGATCTGGTCAGGAGCATTTCTATGAGCAGCACAGACGGATTAGTAAGGGGTATTGAGGGATCAAGTCTTGGGGGGCCTATTACTGTTCCGGTAGGTAAGGAAACCCTGGGCCGCATGATGAACGTGATTGGGGAACCGATTGATTATGGGGGGGAAATAAAAACAAAAAGCAGAAAATCTATTTTTAGGGCTGCCCCGGGTATTACAGAACAGAATACACGGACAAAAATGTTTGAAACAGGCATTAAAGTAGTTGATCTGCTGGCGCCATATCCTTTAGGCGGGAAAGTAGGGCTGTTTGGCGGGGCGGGTGTTGGCAAGACAGTATTAATAATGGAACTGATCAGGAATATTGCCCTGGAGCATGGAGGCTATTCTGTTTTTGCAGGTGTGGGAGAGAGGTCAAGAGAAGGAAATGATCTATGGTTAGAGATGAAAGAAAGCGGAGTTATTGATAAAACCACCTTGGTTTATGGCCAGATGAACGAGCCGCCGGGCGCCCGTTTTAGAGTAGGATTGGCAGGCCTTACCCAAGCTGAATATTTTAGAGATGAAGAAGGCAAAGACGTTTTGCTGTTCATAGATAATATTTTCCGGTTTGTACAGGCTGGGGCTGAGGTTTCAGCGCTTCTGGGAAGGATGCCTTCTGCTGTTGGCTATCAGCCGACCTTGGGTACTGATGTCGGAGAGCTTCAGGACAGGATTACTTCTACCCAAAAAGGGTCGATTACATCGGTTCAGGCAATCTATGTTCCTGCTGATGATCTGACTGATCCTGCCCCGGCAACGACCTTCTCGCATTTGGATGCAACTACCGTTTTATCCAGAGAGATAGCTTCTGCAGGGATTTATCCGGCGGTTGATCCTTTGGAATCCACTTCAACTATTTTAGATCCCAGGATTATTGGGCAGGAACATTTTGAGGTGGCGACCAAGGTGAAGTCCATATTACAGAAATATAAAGAGCTGCAGGATATTATTAAAATCCTGGGCATGGATGAGCTTTCCGAAGAAGATAAGATAGTTGTTTACAGGGCCAGAAAGATCCAGAAAATGCTATCTCAGCCGTTCTTTGTGGCGGAAGAATTTAGCGGACAAGCTGGAAAATATGTTAAAAAAGAAGATACTATCGCAGCTTTTAATGGGATTGCAGAAGGAAAATACGATGATCTGCCGGAGCAGGCTTTTGCTTGGGCCGGAGGTATTGAAGATGTGCTTGATAAGGCTAAGAAAATAGAAGAATCTCATGAAGAGTGAATCTGATAAATTTGTTCTTAAAGTAATTACTCCGGGAGGCACGGAGCTTTCACAGGAAGCTGAATTTGTGAGGGTTGCAGGTTTTGACGGGGATGTCGGCATTTTAAAGGACCATTCTCCCGCATTCCTGGAATTGGTGCCCGGTAAGTTGTTGGTTTGGTTCAGCAGGGAGGTAAAAGAAAGATATTTTGTTCCGGGAGGTTTTGCCCAGATCTTGCAGGGTGAAGTTGTTATTTTGACCGAGTATTTGGAGAAGATCAAGGATTTGGATATCACTGTTGCTGAGGCTGAGGCGCTTCATGCTCAGAAAGTTCTTGAAGAGAAAGAAAAAATTAAGGAGATTGATCGGAAACAGGCTTTGCGTTGTTTGTTAAGAGCGCGAGCCAAAATACATCATTATAATAGATTGAATACTTAAAATGGGGCCTGTTGCAAAATGCCTTGAAATTTGCTCGCCATAAATTTACCCGGCGTTATCGCTATTTCGCAACAGAACCAAATGGAGTGTGGTTCTTGGGTTTGGATCTGGTTTTTCCTGTTGATTGGTGAAACAGAAAAAGTGGCTTTTTGATACAAAAAACCAGGCTAATTTGTGGTATGTGGTTTATGTCTCATTCTCTTAATAAGAAGATAATATAAGACAAAGTTTATCATAAGGCAGAAGACCATAAATGCATAATAGCACGTCAAATTAATTTGCCAATAGAAATAGCGGCTTAGTTTTCTTTTTACTGCTAATTTTTCTGCTTTATTTTTACCAAGGAGAGCATTTGTTATTATTCTGAATAAACTTATTCTTTCTTTTGGGGGGTTGAAATTGTAGTGTTTTTGGTAAAAAACAGTGTCATAATCTTTATGTCTTTTAAAGAACAATTTATTTCCTACTTGGTTTTTAAAGTAATCCCAGTTTTTATTTATTTCTTTAACCGTAGCATAATCTCCGTTTACTTTAATAAAAGTCTGATTGAAAAGGGGATCTATAGCAATATATTTGCCAGCATATAAGACCTGCCCAACATGATGAAGGCGCCCTTCTTTTTCCATAGAAAAAAAACGAAAATCAAATCCCGCAGTAGTTAATAGCATTCCAAGGACTTGAGCGTGCATGCCACATGCGTAACCACCTATTAAAGCTTCATCAGCAGAAAAAAGAAGCTTTTCTTTTAATCCTATGGTTTCAGGTATTAACAATCCTTTTCTAGGAGGGCCAAGTAGTTGATGAGTTAATTCTAATAATTTAAGTATTTTATTTTCATTGGACATCTGGTTGTTAAGAACTCTATTAACAATTGTTTTGTAAAGACGCTTTTCATAAGAATAATCTAAGTATAACCTGCTCATGGTAGCCGTATAAAAGCCACTAATAAAAATAATGATAATTAACAGCCAAAAATTGCATTTTTTCCAGAATTTCATTGGATAAAGCTTAATTTGAATTTGCAATTGCTTCTTGGCAACGGGTACAAATACCATTTTTTAAGGGCAGCCTTTTCCAACAACGATCGCATTTTTCTTCTTTGGATTTGGAAACTTCAATTTTTAGCTCTTTACCCGTAGAAATATTGGCTTGGCTGATGATCAAGAGTGATTCCCAATCTTCAAAATCAATTTCTTGATCCAGGACCAGGTCAACCTGGGCTTCCAGAAAACTGCCTATGATCTTTTGGCTGCGCAGGGATTCCAGTTTTTGATAGCATTGGTCTTTTATGTTAATGAGTAGCTGCCATTTTTTAGCGTCAATGCTCAGCCATTCTTCTTTTGCTTTTGGCAGGTCTTCTAAGTGGATAGAGGTTTTCTTGTCTGGTTTGTTAAAGAACTTGTAGACATCTTCACTGGTGAAGACAAGGATCGGCGCTATCAGCTTTATAAGAGCGTCCACCAAAAGATAGAGAACCGTTTGTGAACTACGGCGTTGTTTGCTTTCTTTGTAGTCGCAATAGAGCCGGTCTTTGATCATATCCAGATATAAGGAGCTTAAAGTAACTGCACAGAAATCATGTACTGAATGGGTCAGGAGGTGAAGCTCAAATGATGCGTAAGCATTTGAGCATTTTGTAATTAAATTGTGAAGCTGGGACAAGGCCCATTTATCCAGTTCGCTTAGGTCTTGGTATTCTAACAGGTCTTTTTGCGGATCAAAGTCATTAAGGTTTCCCAGGCAGAAACGGATGGTGTTCCTTACCTTTGTGAAGGAGTCCCTGGCCTGCTTAAGAACATTTTGAGATATGTTGATATCGTTCTTAAAATCTGTGTTAGCGATCCACCACCGCAGGGTATCTGCTCCGTGTTCCTGGACTATTTTTTGGGGAGAAATGACATTACCGATTGATTTGCTCATTTTTTTGCCATGTTCGTCAACTATAAAGCCATGAGTAAGCACTTCTTTGTAAGGGGCCTGGTTTGTGGTTCCGGTACCTATTAAAAGTGATGACTGAAACCAGCCGCGATGCTGGTCAGAACCCTCTAAATAGAGGTTGGCAGGGCTGTTCAGTTCAGGATGGTCATCCAGCGCTGCTCCGAAACTGGCGCCTGACTCAAACCAGACGTCCATTATATCTTTTTCTTTGGTAAAGTCCCTTGAATTACATTTGCTGCAGGTTAGGTGTTTAGGCAGAATATCATCAACATCTTTGGAGAACCAGGCTAAGGCGCCTTCTTTTTTTACCAGTTCGACTACTGCTTTGTTAAACTCTCCTGTCATTTCAATATGGTCGCATTTATTGCAGTGGAAAACAGGAATGGGAATACCCCAGTAACGTTGTCTGGAAATACACCAGTCCGGCCTGTTCTCGATCATAGAGTAAATACGGTTTTCTCCCCAGCTGGGGTGCCATTTGACTTTTTTTATTTCGGCCAGTGATTTTTCACGGAGGGTCTGGTCCTGGCTGTCAGGGAATGGTTTGTCCATAAAGATAAACCATTGTTCAGTAGCCCGGAAGATAACCGGTTTTTTACAGCGCCAGCAATGAGGATAAGCATGGGAAACAAAATTGAGGTGCCAAAGGGTTCCTTTTTCTTTCATTTTTTCACAGATGGGTTTGTTGGCATCAAAGACTTTCAGCCCTTCCCATTCTACTTCTTCTGTAAAGCGGCCTTTCTCATCTACCGGCATAATGATAGGCAGGTCATATTCCAGACCAACCAGATAGTCTTCTTGTCCATGTCCAGGGGCAATGTGGACAAAACCTGTGCCGTCTTCTTTTGTAACGTAAACAGCATTAATGATTTCTGATGTCCGCTCAATAAAAGGGTGCTCGGTTTTTGTGCCTGCGAGTTTTTTTCCGGAGAGGCTTCCCAAAATAGTAAGTTCTGAGAGTCCCAGTTCTTTTTGAATTTTTTCTTTTAAGTCTTCAACAAAGACAATAGCTTTGTCATCGGTCTTAGCCACAAGGTAGTTGAATTCAGGATGGGCAGCAATGGCAACATTAGCAGGTAAGGTCCAGGGTGTAGTGGTCCAGACCATAATATTGGCCTCAAGGTTTTTAATGATTTCAGCTAATTTAGCTGAAGCGCCTGTTACTTTAAAAGCTACATAGATCGAAGGGGAACGGTGGTCATTGTATTCGATTTCTGCTTCTGCCAGGGCTGTCTGGCAGGTTGAACACCAGTGGATCGGCTTAAGGCCTTTATGCACCAGACCGTTTTGGGCCATTTTGCCGAATAGTTCCAGGACTTTGGCTTCATAATTTTTATTTAAAGTCAGATAGGGATTATCCCATTCTCCGATTATGCCCAGGCGTTTAAATTCTTTTTTTTGGGTTTCCACATATTTCAGAGAAAAGTCTTTGCATTTTTCTCTGAACCAGGCAATGTCGTGTTTTTTGTGTTCCAGATCGTTTTTTTTAAGTTCTTTAATGACCTGGACCTCTATAGGCAGTCCATGACAATCCCATCCCGGAAGAAAAGAGCTTTTATAGCCGGCCATGACTTTTGACCGGACAACAATGTCTTTTAGAACTTTATTAAGAGCATGTCCCATATGGATGTCACCGTTTGGATAAGGCGGGCCGTCGTGTAGGAAATATGATTTGGAATAATCTTTCTGTTTTAGTAAAATCTGTTCATAAAGATTATGTTCTTGCCAGTAATTTAATAATTCCGGCTCTTTTACCGCCAGTGAGGCACGGAGCGGGAAGTCCGTGAATGGTAAATTTACAGTTTCTTTTATATTGATATTTTGCATATGAATCCTTTAATAGCGTGATTTGTCAGCAGATATTAAATGAGGCTTTTTTTGGGAATATAACAAAAAATAATTTATTATGCAATTTTTTTGCATTATTTACGATAATTAATAAAGGGATTGTTGCATGATATACATATAACACATTTTATGTGTTTTTGTTTTTCGCGCGTGCGCACATATGTGTATGAAGTAAGGTGTTTTAATAATAAAGGGTAAGAGATGGTTTTATTATTGTTTAAAGAAATTTTTAAAAAGATAATAGCGGTTAAAGAGGCCCCAGGCGTTCTGGTGCTGGAGAATATGTCCGCTTTTCCGGAAAAAGTGGATGAAGTTAAAGAAGAGCCTTTTGAATTTCCCGAGGAAGCACTTGTTTTAAATAAAAAGAAATATGTGTTCAGAGCGCTATCTAAAGAGGTATTAGAATATAAAAAATCCTTTGGGAACAAAACTGTTTTCATGGAAGCGTATGCTGACTCTCTTTTGAATGAGGCGAACAAGCTAACAAAGATAATAATTTATAGGGCTAAAGAGGCTAATGAAAAAGTGAAGAGCAAAACTATTAATCAAGCCCTTAAGATTGTAGTGTTTTGGCTTCAAAAGCAGCTTGAGATTCTAAAAACAATTGAAAAAATGGTGAATCAGAAGAAAGAATTTGCGAAATTTTTAAAACTAGACAAGAAGTTTACGGTTAAATATGGAGATGTTAATAAGGATTATTTTGCTGCTCGCTTAAACAATATCTTGCGCATTGAGTTGAAAAATAATCTGAGAATAACAATTGTTGATCAAGCATTGAGTTTTATTAAGGAAAGCGATAAGGGCGGGCAAAAGAATAGTGTAAGAATTTCTGGAAAAAAGCTAAAGCTTTTTTATAATAATGTAGATTACGCTAAAGTGATTCAAGAAAAATATCAAAAAATTGAAAAGCAAATAAAAAGTTTGAAAAACTTATTCGATCTGGTGATGATTGAGGCTAAAAAGAAACTATCTCATGCAAAAAAGGAAGTGGATGAAAAAATCAAAACATTAAAGGAATTAAAAGCTTTTTATAAGGAAATGGGTCTTGTAAATGATGGAAATGAGTATACGGTGTTTGGCTGGCAAGAGAAAGCATTAAGTGCCTTTAGTTGTAAATATTTGGAAGTTCAGGATGAAAAAGATAGACAACCGCAGGCAAAGAAAAATATTATTAATAGATACGC
>JBHPDY010000001.1:0-40089 GCA_042577605.1 Candidatus Margulisiibacteriota bacterium | reverse complement strand
CCTTGAAAATATTTTTGCTAATTCGAAGTATTGTTTTTTTTCACGGAATCTTAGCTTTGGAACAGGCCTTTTTGGGCCTGCTCCGCTACATAGCTTAGATTTTAGTTAAATGATATGTATAATACGCTTTTCCGAATTTCTGTAGTTCTATCAATGTCTTAATTTTATAATAATTAATTATTCTTGCTTTATCATTTGGTAGACCATTATATTTTTCTGGATCCCATGCGATCCCAGTTTCAACCTGCAGAAATTTTGATTCCATATTACTCTCAAGACCATAAATCACACTAGGTTTTACCATATCAAAATTATCTATTTGCGTTTTAACGCTTGGTTTCAATAGCATATTTTTTTTAACTGTTTTAGAATTAAATATTTTGATTTTTTCATATAGGATATCTGGTTTATGTGATGTTTTCAAACCACTTTTAAAATTTTCATTTTGATTATTATTAATAAGAAAATAGGCTTGAAGATATAAGTATGTATCATATTCTCCGGTGGATTTGTTATCGATAAATTCAATAAGATTTTCATTTACTTTCTCTAAAGATAATCTTTTCAATTTCTTTTTAATAGAAGTAGTTAGCTTTACTTGTAAAGTCTTCGTGTCAACTGTAAATAGTTGGTGCATCCCGCCTCCTAAGAGTTCCCCTTTTTGCTTTTCTAGTTCCTGCTTTGCTACAGTTTTCTGCGCTTCTTGGTATTTCATTCTCATTACTAGATGCACTTTTTTTCTTATGAAACCCATATTATTAACTGTACCAAATTTATTGGCCACAAAACACGGCTGATGAGCTTGTCCCAAATGTGTTACAATTTTACTGGCGTTTTGATATTTATTTTTAAGAGTTACCTTCGTTAGCGGCTGATCTTCTGGAAGCTCAAAAAAATCTTTATAAGGTTTACCAAGCGCTTTTTTCCTTCCTTCAACTATATTGTCACCCAATTTATCAATTACTACTTTGAGTTTTCCAAATAAACCACTGTCCTTCTTGAATGCCTTTTTCATTTTTTTAATCTCGGATATGGGCACATGATAGGGATAATATACTTTGGTTTTTTCTTTTGTGGGATCTAGTGGATCTATTACTCCTTTTTCAAGTTTCTTGTACTTAATATCATTTCCGGTTATTTCAAAAATCGGTTTACCGTTCAAGGTAAAAGGAGCTTTTCCCAGCATTGCGTTGATAATCATTTCTTCACTATCTAATCCAAATTTTAAGCTATCTAAATTTACTAATCCCAAGGCTGTTTTTGCTTCATCAAACCTTGCTGGAAATTCTGTGCGGAATTCATAGTTTTTCAAGTCATTGTTTTTAATGATTGTTCCCTTATTTGCGTTATCAATAGTGCCTTTTATTCTAAGAATAAGTTTAGCGTCCTTGAAACCTGCCATGGCTAGATCGCCTTTGTGAGGCATGGTTTTAATAAACCCCGTAAATTTCGTGGTCCCATCCCAAGTCTGAAAAGGTTTTACTTTTGTTATAGGTGAATCATTAATTTGGAACTCAATATTTTGGATTCTTTTGATTATTTTTCTTTGGATTAGCTGGATTTGGATTTGTTTTCGTAGTTTTTCCAGTTCATTATTTAATCCCTTAATAATAGAAATCTTTTCCTCTCTGGATAGAGTATAGATACCATTTGTATAGTCTAGCTTGAATATCCAGGCATAATACCAATCCGGATGCTTGTGCTGGCAATTCTTTTCACAGTTCTTTTCAAGAGGCTGGAATTTAATTCTGCCAAGTATTTTCATTAGCTTATTATAGTTTGTATAATTCGTGGCTACCTTATCAATTAAACTCTTTGCTAGAACTATATCTATTCCATTAAGCTCTACTCCTGTATTAGTAGGATTAGCCTTGAACAAAGCTTTTCCACAACCCTTTATGAAATCGTATTTATAGTTTTTATAATCTTCACCTAGTGAAGTACTTGTAATTGGTTTTAATATTTTATCTTTACCATACCGGGTTATAATAGTTTTAATAAACTTTTTCATGGCCTTTTGTTTATCTTCTTTGCTTGAATTTAGTTTTATTACTTTTTCTAAGATCAGTTTTCTTACCCTTTCTGCTTCTGCAAGATAGTTTTTCGCTATTTTTGAAGTTTGATCAATTCCGCTAAAAATAGTTGTTATTTGTATTTTGTTTGTTAATCCTAATATTAAAGTGTTCTTATTAGTTGAATTATTGAACATATCTTTTGCAATCTCATCCAAGCTTTTTCCAGTGTTCGGTATCAATTGTTTATTATTATCTAACTTGAAAGGATTATATGTCAGATTAGTATCAGGGTATTTTTTAAAGTGCTCATTTATCTTACCCAGATATTGATCTGTCTTACCCAAGCCATTGGTTTGTATTTCACTAATCATAGCTGCGCGTACTTTTGCAAGTTCTAGTTCTGCTTCAGCTATTATTTGTGCGACTGTTTCTTTAATATTCAGGCAATCAGGATTAGTTGCTTTTAGCTTAGCTATGAGCCAATCTCTCTCAGTGTCGCCGATAGTAAACATCTTTAATAGTGTTTCTCTGTTTTGTAGGTAATCTTTGTGGCCGGGATAGGCTTTGTTGTTTTCGCATAATGCTTTAGCATAATTTATAAGATCAGGCCCAAATAAGGTCAACTTTTTAACTGAACTGCTAAGTAGCTTGAAAAGATCAATGGTGCTATGACCTGTAATTTTAAAGTCTTCTACCCATAGATTGCTGTAGTATTTATATTTTGTCAGCTCGCTACCGCTGCTATAGGCAGTTATTATTTTTTTCCGGGTAGCTTTTTTTAGTTTAATTATATTGTCGATTTCCTTATGTAGTTTTATTCTTATTTTATTGGCCTTATCCAGATAAATTTTGGTTAGAGGATGCGAACGAGTTAGTTCATCGAAAATGTCTATCGTTAAACCTGTGTTTAGGTTATTAAGCAACTCCAGCTCTTTGACTTCGTTACCTCCCGCAACTTTTAAGAGTTCCCAGGCTAAGGTTTTCATATCTGTTTTACCAGAAATAAGTTCATAACTCCCATCCAATGCTAATGGATTGAAGCTTATCCCGCCAGTAATAAAAGTTTTAAATTTTGTGTTTATTTTACCCAAGTAGATATTGGCTTTGGTACCTATATTGTTCAATTCGGTATTCACATTACCTTTTAATGCAGTCAGGACAGTATTTGCTTCCGTATTTACTTCTTTGATGTCGCTTTTTCTTTGATCCTCAGGAATATTACTGTAAGGCTCGTTGATAAGATTTACGCTCCAGGCATGGTCGTCTTTAATATTAGTAAAGACCTTTAATACTGCTTCTTTATTAGTAAATTTTGGACCATAGGGATATAAACCATTTTGGTTGCAAAAATATTGGATAAACTTTGTTTTAACGTCGTCTAGCAAACCCAATTCCATTTTTTTAGCGTTATCCGGTTTGAAGACAGAGCCCTGAGCATCAACTTGTACCGCTGTTCCTCCCCCTGGTTTAGGATTTACTATTTGGTCTACATTTTTGCTGCTGTCAAAACTATCTATTATTTTTGTTCTTAGCTCTTTTTTAAGGTTTATTCTATTCTTGTTTGCATCGCTTCCCAGAACCTCTACTTCAATAAATTGAATAGCATCGTCTATAAGCTTTGTTCCGACTTTCTGAAACTCTTTATATTTAGCATCAATAAGTTGAGCATCTGTCTTTAGTTTTACTAAGTTAGTTTTCATGGTGTTTAGTTCTTTTATGACTTCTGAAGACTTGTTATTGTGTTTTTTGTTTAGCCAGCTTAGTACATTCTGTATTGTTACATGTTTTAATTTATCATTACTATCATCTCTCTCAAAAATATATCTTTCGGTGCCATCGTTTGTTGTTCCAACAGCTTTTATTTTATTAAAAACGAGGGTGATATATGCTTGCAAAGCATCTACTTGTTTGCAGATTTCTCCCAGTTTATTTTTGTTAAAGGTATCTAATGATTTGAGGACAAACTCTCTTATCTTTTTATCAGTTCCAACAGCATCATTTTTTGGGATGGTGACACCAAGTATTTTGGGATCGTCGCCACCAATGTCTGCTCCTTTAAGCTCCTTATATTCCCCTTTAAAATCAGCCAGTTTATTGGTTCTTCCTGGAAGCAAGAATCTGTTTACGACAACCTTGGCTGGGTCCAGTTGGCTTACATCTTCGCCTGTAAAAATAATAGCCTTATCTTTGATTTTAAAGATCGGGGCTCCGGTTGTAGGCGGTATTTTATATTCATCTTTTTTTACGATTTTTTTAATAATTTCCAGCCACTTATCGCTTTCGGCTTGGGTCAGCTTTGTGAGCTCTACCCTGATAGCTTTCAGTAATTTATTGACTTCGTTTACGAAGATGGTGTTAAAGGCACCGATATCATCCGCAATGACGCTTGTATTAATGTCAGAAAATTTTATATCTTGTAGCTTAGTTGGCCAATCTGAGATGTCTTTCTTTTTAGTATTTGCCTCTAATACTATTTTTTTAGCTGTTTCTAAAGCAGTAGGAGTATTATTTGGTTCTGTAAATTTCATATCTCTTGTTTCTGGCTTCCATTGGAATGGTTGGAAACCGGTATCGCAAAAATTTGCAAACCTGGCTAGGAAATTGTCTTTTAGTTGGTTGTGGGATTTGACAAAGTCGTTGAATATCATTTCAACTTCAGCATATAATTCTTCTTTAAATTCTTCACAACACGCAAACAGATTAGATACCTCTTTCTTTTTTATTAATGCTTGATGGCTTCCTAATTCAACTAAAAGTTTCTCTTTTCTATCCTCTTCAAAATAAAATTCTTTCAATTTCATAACCTTTAGCAGGTGTTCTTTGATTTTTGGTAGTGATTTATTTTTGTTATTGTTGTCATTAATAATATTAAGGACAAAATCCTTTAGTCCAGTCAGGTCAAGTTTTATTTTGTTTCCGATATCAGGCACAATAAATTGTTTACCTGTGTCTGTTGCAGATATACGGCAAAGCAACTTGACTAAGTTCGGGAGAAGTACCAATAGAATAGCTGGGTCTTGTTTTATGTACTTCAGATTCTGTCCATATAAATCATCTAATTGTTTGTCAGTTATATTTTTTTTGCCGGTTTTTATAATTTGTCTATACCTGTTTTGAAGGCTGCTGGAGCCAAAGCCGCTAACACCTAAACCACTTGGATCCTTGTTCATAAGTTGCTCCTTAATTATATTTATTTATTAAAGCTATCTAATTAATTTTTTCCCTATTTCATTAATATTAAACCTAATTTCTATTTGTTACAAACAGGTCTTTAGTATCACTTTAGTCTTTTGAAGTGCTGCGCACTTCACCGCCTGAGAATGAGGTTTATTTAAGGGCTAAGCCTTAAAAATCCCATAATAATTAGGTGTTCCCTATATATATCGGTAATTTTCGCAAAAAATTTCAGGAGAACTATTATTATTTAGTTTGAATTGTTTACCTGCTGATTAATAATTATCTATTATGAGCTTTTCGCAAAATAGCGATAGCACCCATGTTTAAAACTCTGTTTTTTAGGGTATAACGAAAATATGGATAATGCTTTTGCAAATAACAGTATAATTCGGTGCAATTTCAAAAGCTACTTAAACGATAATTTAGTGGTATACATATATTTATGATAAACAAGTGTTATTTGAAATTGTTTTTAAATAACGAAAGGAGAAGCAATGAATAGCCCCATTACATTGATAGGTCGTCAGACCGAAAAATTTAGAGTTCTTAATGAAACCGTAACCACTAAAGTTTTCCCCAAGATTTCTGATAATAAAAATAATATAACCGAAGTGTTTGAGGAAGTTATGTCCCATTACAACACACAATTGAATTGGGTCACTAAACAAGGCACACAAAAAAAGGATGCCGGAAGGAAACTTTGGCAGGAATTCATCAAAAATATCAGCGTCTTTATAGAAAAGGGGAAAGAAAACCCTATTTTTATGGCTAAATTGCGTAAAGATATGCTTCCTTTTTTAATTAAAACTGCAAAAACAGTAATATCAACTGGTTCCATTGGCCTAAAAGACATATATACCTGGCTGCTAAAAGGAATAAACCAATCCACAAAAAATGTATTTATTCTGCTTATCGAAGAAGCGTTCATCCTTGATCTGTCAAGCGCTGACAGGATTACAGATAAGTTGATAGGAAATAAGCTGGATCTTTTAAAGCTTTTGCAATCGAATAAAAACAAATTATTAATAGAAACAAAATCCGGTGAAACTGAATTTCAGATTTTATTAAAGAAAAACAATATAGTTTTTGACAAAACAATCTATGAAAGCATTTATATGCTGCTTAAAGCGTCCAAAAAATCTCAGCATAATCGTAATGATACCCCTATGGATATTTTTGCTGAATTTATCGATACTGCAAACCTACGTGGACTATGTGATTATATCATAAAATTAAGCAGACCAGGCGACAAACTAATAGGCCCTAAGCTGATGGAAATAAAAACCAAATTAATCAATACATTTGGAAAGGATAGGATCAACAAAGCTATTAGCGATGCTGTCACACAAATATTAAATGGAATTGTTAAAAATAAGAAACTTCCATCATTTAGGGATTTAGATAAACACTGGCAAGACTTGAAAGCACTGAAACTGGGCCAGCCCCAAATATTTGAGACACTATCAACCACTGTTGCTAAGCATGTAGAACCAGGCACAGCACAAGAGAAGGATTACTTAATATTATGTTTCCAATCTTTGGTCAGAGCTAATTCTCTAAAGGAAGGCACTATCACAGACAAAATAATGAATACTTTAACCGAAAAATACTCCCCGATACAAATCATCGCGTTTTATAAAAATAATTATGCCTCTATATACAAAGAATTCAAAAATAGTTTGGGCATTAATGAAAAAACAGCTATGAGCGAACTAAATAGCCATATGCAAAAAATTGCTTGCGATCTGATAAAGAAGAATACTACCAGTGTACATAAAAACTTAAAGACTTTGCCAACCGGGGATAAAGAGCGGCAGTTTATCAAGTCATTCCTGAAGAACGTGCCAAAAAGTGTTAAGAAAAAATTTACTGCGCATTTGGATACTACCAGCACTGAATTTTGCAGTTTAGTACAAAAAACATTAAATTATAATAAACCAAAGAAATCTCCTGAAGAATCTTTTCAATTTCTTGTCGATGAATGCCTTTTATTACAAACCGAAATTTTTTCTTCTGATAAAAACAGCCTTATGAGCAGAATTCTTTCAGAAGAAAAGAGCCAAAAATGGGAACCTGAACTGTACAAATATTTAAAAAAGATTAAGGGCCTTATAACAAAGGCCCCAGAGAGCAAAAAGAAGCTAGCAGGAGAAAAAAAATACTTAAATGCCTTATTGGACTTTTTAAAAATCTTAATCTCTTATAAAAACCATTCCGTTGTCATCGATCTGGTAATTGAACCTAATGAATTTGGCAGAAATATGCTTAAGTTGTTTGATGACAAGACTCTTAAAAGAAATCGTACTACGGTAAAATTATTTAGAAAAAAATTTCTACAAAAATCAAAAAAGATAAATATTGATACACATTTAAAAGACATTATCCCCCCCCATAAAAAAGACATACTAAACGAGATAGATAAATTAAAAAAGAAAGATAAATTTAAAGATGCCATACAAATAATTGATGGTCATAAAAGCACCGTTATTAGCTGGTATAAATTAATATATGGGGAACCGGAGAACGATCCTGCGTCCGTTAAACGCATGCTGGAAAAGAATGATGTTTTGGGAATTGATATTAAAAGTTTAGTAGACAGTTATACAAAATTAATGTCAGCCTACAAATATTTTAAAAAGTCATCTAATGTGTTTACTCCTCTTAAAAAGATATACTTAATTCTCCGTGATTTAAATAAAACAACAAATGAAATAATGATGTTTGTTCTTAAATATAAGAAAAAAACCACTTCAAACCTCAAAGATGCTACACCTTTAAAAAAATCCCTTTTGGATCTAGTCCAATTTTTAAAAAAGAAAAACACACAAATCCTTGAAGAAGGTGAAGGCTTACAAATAGATATTATTATCTTTAATTCACTTAGCTCACTATTAAAAACAAGGGAAATCACGTCAGAAATGTATAATTCTATGTCGCAAAAGATATTTACCAATGGAAAGATAAGCCCGGAAATTAAAGCTAAGCTTGAAAACCTTATTCTAACCAGATCTTCAGCGATTAGCTTTTCTCAGCTGATCGAACAAAAAGGAAGACCAACATTAAAAGAGCATAAAAAACACGCTAAAACAATAGACGCCAATAATCCTTTGCGAATGTTAAAGCTCGTGGATCCTAAAGGAAATTTTCTTATCAATGATAAATATAATTTTGAAGATCCATTACAAGTGAAACAGCTCCTGGAAAAAGAAGGTTATATTAGTGGTGAAGGCAAAATAAATTTTGATAAAGTATGGCCTGGCCATCATGTTTGGCCGGTAGTTGAATTATTCATTGCTCCTTTGGAGTTTAATTGCTTTGCTTTTGCGACAAAGAATTCTACTCGACAAGAAGCTCCGGGTAAAATAAATGAAAAGCTAATACAGTTCCTTGAGGGAACAATGCAAAATCCTAAGATCAAATCCTTTGGCACTCCAACCAAGGAGAAAATTGATGCAATTATAAAAAATCTATCTGTCGAGGAAGATGCCATAAAGAAAATCCATCTGGTAATAATAAAATTTCTTGAAGAATTAGGCATTACCTTTAATCAGAATATGAATAAATGGATTTCTGACGCATATGATTATAGCGAGGTTAATAATCCAAAGCTTAAAAAAGACGGTTTAAAAGAATTCAATCTTAAATTAGTCAAATTGGCTTTGACTCATACCAGATATGATAACAATATTTTCGAACGCCAGTGTACTGATTCGCAAGTTATTGGGCTAAGCAATTCAATGGGAACACAGGAAAAAAAGATCCCTAAGACCGATTCTACAGTGTCCTTAACACCAGCCAATCCGTTCTTCACAATAGATGGGGTCAGGTACAATAAAAATGATGATGAAGTAAGTATTATCGGGACAGACATAGTCCTGAAATTCACACAAGAAGAAATCGATCTTCTAATTGGGAATATTATCCCTAACATTAATGATTTTTTTGATGTTTCCGGTAAAGTATCTCAAAAGCAGTTAAGAAGGGTATTTAGAGTTGATAAATATGAAACCGGATTGGACAGTGATGTTTCAAAGGTTTTTGGAAATAAGAAATTCATCCCGGATATCAAGAATCGGGAGCCAGATCCAAGCTCAAAGAATACACTTTCAACTATTATTAAATATCTTGAAGAGTTATTATTTAATGAAGCTTTATTAATAGAAAAAACACTAGATTTCACGAATAACATTGGTTTTATAGAATTAGGAAAAGAAAAAGGATTACATGGCCTTGAAGTTAATTTTTTATTAACTGCGCTTGTAAAAGCCCTGATGTCCGGAAAAATAAAGGATTCTGATCTTACTAAGAAAATTCATTCTTTAATGATAAATTGCAAAGCATTAACAGAAAAGCGCCTACATGATTCCAGAATGCTCTCTAATATTAAGAAGCTATGCACTGATACCCTAGGCCCCATTATTACCAGGGTAAAGTTACTTGAGGACAAAAGCACTGCTTCGGCAAAGGATAAAGAAGAAATTAAAAGATTTTGTTTTATATTAAAGAATTATGGTGGCTATTATGAGATTCCTGATGATCCTTGCAGCCCTAAAAACATAAAAACCACTATTCTTGCTTTAGATACAATATCCGCTAAAATTAAGGTTCCTGGCCGAGAGTTAACAAGCAAACTGCAGAATATCGAAAATACAGCGCTAAAACAGATTGAACCGCTTAGCAAATCCTTAATATTATTTACTGATCTCTGCAACCAATTGGATTTCCTTTCCAAAGGCCAAACTGAGCTTGTTAAACCTCCAAAAGTTTCCTTATTAAAAAAGAAAGATCCAGAGCAGCATAAAAAAAACGTTGAAATCCTAAGCTCCTACTATAACAATGTAGTAACAAAGCCTCCTGGGAACTATGGAGATAAAATCAATAACCTTACTTTCCCTACTGACATAGGGGCACTTTATGACGATGCGATTAGGCCATCATCCGACGAGGTGTCTACATATAGTAAGACTTGGGGCACGACTACTAAAGAAAAACGGTTCCCTTATGTTGTGTTAACAGTTTTAAATATCATCAAGGATCATTGTGTGCGTTTTAACGAAGGTACCACTATGAGGGAAATGGAATCTGTTGAACAGATTACAAAATGGATAATACCACTATGCGAACGTTTTTCGCTTATAGAAAAAGAAGATAAGTGGAATGACATGATTACTAAATTATTTAATATGATAACTCTTCATCTTCCGAATCAATTTAATTCTGTAAGATTAAAAAAGGCACTGAAGATCAAGCTTGATTTTAATACGGTAAAAGGGAAAGTCCATTCATCTGATTATAACTCGTATTGCAGCATTAAAATAGAAAAAAAGATTTCAACTTATTTGAAATCAATGGAAAAAGTAGTAAGGCAAAAATTAGAGGAAATGAACCTACTATTAAATGAATGGAACACAAAAAAAATAAAGCTCGCCATTTTAATTGGGCTTTCTCCGGAGAAAAGAGAGCTACGGGCCCGGATCAAAACAATAATTATAAAATTAAATGAAATCCAGCCTCACTATATTATGCTGTGCAAAAGGTACCTTGACTCGCAATCTGTCAAAGGCCTGTCACCAAAATCATTAAAAAAAATACGTTATCGTTCTAATGAGATTTTTGAAAAATCCCTTAAGTTTTTCAATGATTATTCCAATCTCACATCAAATCTAGAGACATATGTCCCTTCTGTTATTACAAAACCTCTTGATCTGAAGCTAGATTTCACTGAACTGGCTGTAAGAGCTAAAAGTGTTAACGAGAGAATGAGTAAGATTGATCTTGATATCAAAGCTTTTATTTCTAGACATAAATCAGGCGGCACTAATATTGCTGTAAATGCTTTCAAAGAAATTAATGAAAGAATCGGGCGATTCTTCCTTGAGCTAAGAAAAGAGCTTCATCGTGTAAAGTTCATTAAAAAAGAAGGCGGTTATCAATGGCCAAATCTTAGAGAAAGAAAAATAGCTTATATCCATGCTGCTATTACTCATCTTCGAGATGCCTTTGTATTATTGGCAACAACTAAGTTTCGATTCCCAAATGAGGATACAGAATCAAGTTACGCAAAAACGAAAAAATATATAAACAATACTTCAAAACTATTTTTAGATCTGTCGCAAAAGTTTAAAGACACGGCAAAGACAGACCTCCAAAAAAACGAGTATTTTATATATCAAATAACCTTTCTTGTAGAGTCTTTCTGCAATTCTTTACAAGGTATTGGACAAAATATAAAAAAGAACAATCATATTAAAGCTGTTTTCACTACTCACTACAAAAATTATCCGGAAAGCTCCTATTACACCCCTGAAGGAATTTTAAAGTTTTTAGGAAAGGTTTCTGACTATCTAATAACACTGAATGATACCAATAAACCAATATTCATCACAGCTATTAATGATTTTTTAAAAGACTTTGCTGAACAATATGAATTAGTAACAGGCGAAAAGATTGTTATTACTGATTTATCTACAAATACTTCAGACACAAACTATCTTACTACAATTTCAGGACAGCTCACTTCTAATATTACCACTATTAAACCTAAAATACAGAGCATCCTAGAGGCAGGTCAGTTCCGGAATCGGGAAAGCAAGGTTCCTGATTATTTAAATGGGAACCTATCAAAATTCGAGGCTTTTCGTAATAAATTAATGGCAAATCCAGGCGCTGTTATTATAAGGCCGATTAAGTCAGATCTGCCTTATTCTATTCATATTGATCATAAACGTGAGGCTCCCAGTTTTTTAAAAACAATACTGAAGCATAATAAAAGGGACTTTAAACTATGGGGTAATGAAATAAATTTTGAAGCGCTATTAAAACTGCAAAAAAGCAGTAATAAGGTCTTTGCAACATCACTTACAAACAAGACGCTCAGGGGCAGCGGCCTTATGCTTGGTGATCAGAATGTTTTTGAAAATGATCATTTACAGTCTGAACGAGTTTTAAAATCCTTTGTCAATCCTATGTCATGCGCACCGAAGCATCCCCTTAAAATTGATTCAAAGCTAGAGACGTTGGTGCCTAATAGTTTTTATGAATCTAGAGCAGCCGTCATAGACATCCTGGAAAAGATAAAGGTTGTGGCTAAGGGTACGCTCTTTGCGCATTTTCATGCTCTTGACGATTTCAAACCCTTGTATGCCAGTTACTTTAAAGATATCTTTGCTGAGGATAAATTTATAGTAGCGCTATTAAGCCATCTGAAATTATCTTTTTCTTCTGAGGCATTAAATAAAAACAAGGTCCAGACTATAGGGCTTGTAAATTCTATGCACATGATACTATTTCCTGAAGATACAATAACCTTAAAGTTAACAGAAATTTCTACTTCTAGCGAAATTAGAGAAAGAAGAAGAAAATGTCAGAATAAACTAGGCGGGATAATCCAAATAAGAGCCCGCGTTTTAACAAATGAAAATATTGATGATTTCATTTTATCTTTCTCTGATAGGTCTCATGATAAATTGCGCGGTTATTTAACTCAACTCAAGGCTTTATTTGAATTAGATTCAACAACAGATGTCCGTTCTATTAATCAGCTAAGTAATTTGTTGTTTTCCGGAAATAAAACGGAACTGGTAAATAATTGTACACTTGTTGAACTTAGGATAAGGATTGAGGAGTGCCGTGAAGAAATACAAAAAATAATCAATGATAAAACAAGTGTTAAAAACGTCCAAACACCCGGAGACTTATTTGATCTATTTGATGATCCTGAGCTGGGAAAAGAATTAGATGCTCTAGACATTGCTATTAAACATGTATTTGATGATTCTGAAGGAAAAAATAATACAGCGTCAATTAAAGAGCTTAGATATGTTTGCAAGAAATTGCGTGTGGCATTTTCTATGACTAACGAGTCCACTGATAAACCAGTCTTTCTTGCGGCGATCAAAAGCTGCAAAGAAAAACTTCAAATTAAATATCGTATAAAGTTCGAGTCGTTGCTTACTAATAAGGATAAATTTAAAGGATTAGTAAAAAATCTACTAGTGTGGAAAAAGTTTTTCAACACTGGAAAATCCCTTAGGAAAACGTCCATAGAACGAATGACAAAAAAAGTAACTAAAAAAATAAACACTGGCCAGAAGCGCGTAATTGCTAAATTTTTTAAACTTAGGATTGCAAAAAACCCAAAAGTCACAAGATCAACACTAGGCACAAAAAGATCCGTCATGCTGATCGATCATCTTGCTAAAAGGGGCCTTATTGCTGATCTTAATAAAGAAGAAGATGTTTTAAACTTTTGCAGGACAATGTACCGTTTTCGATCCTGTCATGATATTTATAAATCCGGAAAATTACCTTCCGATGAAAAAGAACTACTCAGGTTAGTGACTGATATTAATATGCTTGCGAACAAATTTATATCGCATCCACCTCTTATGCTTGATTCAGATTCTATTAAATCGAATTTTAACCAAAGATTTGAAGATTGTATTAAGGGGCTTAAGATAAAATTAGGTCTATCTGATGAAGAGGAAAAGGCAACACTTGCTTACAATCTTCTTTTAGGGCCGTTGATGAAATCTATATTATCTGATTTTTCTTTCAATGAGCATTTGAAGAACAATATCAATACTCCAATGAAACAACAATACTTACTTATTTGGGACCCAACAATGTATAGGCTTTCAAAAGATTCGAACCTGGTATTTAATAGGCTTAAGTTTAAGTTTTCAGGAGCAAATCACAAGCTTATCTTCCGCCAAAATGTTATTATTCTTTTGAGGGAACTGGGTTTCATGCCTAAGGATGATGATGATTTTTATAATGCTCAATATAATATAGATAACAAGATTGAAGCGCTAAAGAAACAAGGCTTGGCTAAAAGGAATCCTTCTATTCCTGTTATTGTACAGTTAGATATGCTTCGCTACGCGTGTGATATATTGAAAGCCGAATTTGAGATGCTAAATGAGATGAAAAAAGATCATTCTTCCATCATGGATGTAAGTATAAAGCATAACAAGATGGTTAATCAGAACCTCCAGATAGTTAAGAAAATGGAAGAACTCCATACTTTAGTAACCGGTTTTCATACTGAATTCACAAGCACGGAAAGAGATTTCAGCGTATTTCAAACTGCTTTTTCAGCAATATACAAATCTGATGTATATCTTAAAAACTCAAAAGAATCATTAAATACTAAATTAGACGAATGTAAAAGTAGCTTTCTATTATTTTCATCCAAAGCAACAGGGATGACATCCGTCAGTGATACATTGGGATTAACTAATAATATTAATGATCTGGAGGGTTTTAAAAAAAAGATCCAAGAGGGGAATAAATTTCTTAAACTAGTCGAGCTCCAGAATATCCGACACAAAGAAACTGAATTAAAACTAAAAGCAGCGTTTGAAGCTTTGAGAAAGGCATTAAAAGAGATCGGAAAAGCTATGGGGCGTCAAACGGGAATTGCTAAATCAAATATCAATACTGTTCATTCTAAATATGATGGACAGAATTTACCGCTCATACACGCTAATTTAGGCAACTATGCCTTGTATTCAGGTAATTTCGAAACAAATTTCGAAGAGCTTAATAAATTAATTCTCACTGTGTCCAAGCTAAATGCGACTTTAGGCCCGGAAGATCAGATTAAGGGCAAGAACCTTGATGCGCTTAAACTTGTCCAGCAGCATTATCTAGTAACACAAACAAACACTTTAAAAGCCGAAAATGTTAATAAAATTCTTGTCTCAGATGACACCTCTGCCAAGAAAATCAGCAAAATGGTTCGCCTCTATGCAAAATTAATGGTTTTAAAGAAATATATCAATATTGATACAAATAAGAAGGCTTGGACTGTTTTAGAGAAAGAATTAGACAACACAATGAAGAAAATCAATTTGTATTCCAAAGAATTCTACCAGGATGATAAGTTGGAAAAGAGCGGTATTAAATCACAAGGCGTTATTCTAACAGATGCTAAAGCTAAAATAGAAACATCCGGTATTAAATATGATGATAAAAAACACCAATCTATCGATTTCAGGAATGCCTTGAAAAAGATCAGTGAACTGATCATATTATTAAATGGAAATCCAGGAATACTAGATGCAAACAAAATTAAGCTCGAAGACATATCTGGTGGAACCACTGCAACCTTAGCCTCTGTCCTGACAGATAACCAACTAATAAAACCAGAGCTCTTTATCCTTAAACGACCTGTAGAGCCAAAGGAAAAACTGTTCCCTCATATTAAACTCTACGAGGCTTTTAAGATATTCCAAGAATATGCCCGCACCTATAATAAAATGCTCAATGAAGTAAGCAAAAGAAAAGAAAAACTGACCAGAGAATTATCAAAAGGCATACCTGAAACAATAGAAGACAAACATATAACTGATCTTCCATCACTAAAAAAATTAATCAAACTATATCGCGAATATCAAGATTTTAAATTACATTATAAAGCTGTAACCGGAGTAGATTATCCTAATTTAGGCAAGCTATATGCAAACGCCAATAAAATTAGCGTTAAAATCCTGGCAAGACTAACAGTCCTATTTTCAAATAAATTCAGGGATGCCATACCAACTAGCGGAAATGTTGCAAATGATAAACTCTCGCCGGATAAATGCAATAAAATGCTTCAAGTTATTGAGATGTACTTAATTGTATTGCCTACAAAGATAATCAATGCTGGCGTTATTCAGAGCATGAAAAACTTAGTAACAAAGTTCTTGGATGTATACTATTATAAAAATCCGGGAACTTTGCCACCTGGTTTTTTGAGTTCCCCTATATTCAAATCTATGCTTGCAGAATATCTCAAAGAAAATAAAACCAAGCGAAAAGATATTCTAGAAGTAATCCGCTCAAAAACAGACACAGGAGAAAGAAAGACTCACAATGTCATTGGTGTTGCCAATGTAACAAAAATACAGCTATATGCCTTTGAATTGATCCTGCTCCTAGAAATGAACAAGACAAAAAACATGTACAGCTCCGCTTTTAAATCTAGAAATATATATAGTGAATTCAAGATAACCCAAGCAAATAAACAACTTGAATACGTAAAATCATTGTTAAAGCAGTTAGAGGTGTTAATAGGAGATGTCAACAAAACTACTGCTGGTGGCTTTAACACTCGCAGTCTAAAATTAACTGAACTAAAAAATAGATTTACAGGCATAATTAACATATTTGAAACACAAATAAAATTAAGCGAAGTTCTTTATAAAGAAGAAAATGATCCATCCGGCCACAATTTTCGCTCAGAAATAATTAAACTCCTAACCAACACCAACATAGTTGTAAATACTTATGCCAAAGAATCTCCTGGCTTGGATATGACTTTAGTAGATGCCAAAGCACAACTCGGAGGGAATGCGAACGGTACCAAACTTCAAACTTTTGTTAGTAAATTTAAAATACAGGGGACATATGCAAGTGAAGTAGGAGAAAAAAAGACTTATACCATTAGTTATGGCCGTTTTGACGACGTAGTCTTTAACACACCAGACACATTCAATGAGAGCACACTTAAAATATTGGGGAATCACCTCAAAACCCTTGTTGATGAATTTATCGAAAATAACAAAGGCAATGAAGATAAAATAGTGATTTTCTTTAATTTTTTGAGGAGCTTAAGTAAGCTGTATGAAAAAAAGAAAAACTTAGATGATAAAGCGTCCTTTATTTTTAACATTGAATCATTGACTAAGTCCGTCGTGGATGATTTTAGTCAACTTCCTCCCGAATTACAGAAAAAGTTTTTATCTCCGGAGGGGATTGCTGGCTACATAGGCATGCCTGAATTCGTGCATGCCTTAGCTTATGAACCTAATGAGTTTAGTAAACTAGATCCTTGGGCCAGAAGAACCATATTAACTTTTATGAGAAAAAATTCACTTAAAAATCCAACCGAAACTGGTGTTGATAACAGGAAATTAAATTTTAGATATTGGAGTGATTTTAAGTCCCTGGTAATTAAAGATCCTTCTTTAAAGACTTCCTATGAAATTAATAAAGATTTATTCAATCTTGAAGAATGGGAGCATTGCAAATTTGATACTACAACCGGGACTAATAACACTAATGTGATAGCCAAGCTAAAAGTATTAGGAGTCAAATTGGTAATAGATGTTTCCATTTTAGACGATAATGATGCCTCTCTAGCTAATTTCAATAAGATCATTTATGCCTGCCGGGCTAAAATCCTTACAATCTATGACGGTTCTTGGTTGCAATCATGTAAAGGTCATGACTTTGTTACTACCGGTACAGCTGGTGACAATGCTGATATTATCAAGAATCTGAAGGCCTTAAGTAAAGCATTAGGCATACCAGACCTGGATATTGGTGATCATAATACTATCACAACTGGAGATAAGGGCAAATTTGAGAAAAGACTAGCTTTATGTGAAGATAAAATCAAGCGCATTTTAAGTATAAATACCTTATTCAAAACTGGGTTCCTAGAAATTCTTGGGCTGCAAAAACTCCTGGATGACGCTAGGGCAGCAGTGTTTGCCACAGGGGGAATCGCAGGTGACAATACACATATTATCAAGGCATTAAGAGTTCTGCTTAAAAAGCTGGGGCTTGGTGAATTTACTTTTGCTGATAACAGTATTGATGGTGGAGATAAAACCACATTTAACAATATGATTAAAGACTGTTTGCTAGAAATTCAGAAAAGAAAAGCAAATCTACTTTCTCAGACCGGATTTCCTGACCTTCCGGAAAACATGAGTTCCTCCGACATATCAAACATGGTAAAATTCATAAAAGAATATGAAATAAATCCGTCCTCAAATAATGTAAATAGAAAGGTTTATAAACTTCCGCTTCCACTTAGAATTCTACTGCACAAGCACAATCTTTTAAATGTCAAATTTAAACTACACCCTAATACAACAGTAATGGGTGACCAGCGTGCAAAGATGGCGGTTCTGTTCACTGATCCGGGTTCCGAAAGAATCCCTTCCTCTATTATTAACTTGGCCAATAAGGTAATGGAGCTAAACCAAAAAAGCATTAAATCCAAATCTGGCATTTTCGATTCAGATATAAAAAGACACCAAAGGGAACAAAGGGTAGTCTTTCATATGATGCCTATTCTTAAATTATTTATAAATGAGGAGAAATTGGTCAAACGTAATCGTCTGGAACAGATCTGTGTGCCATATTTTGATGCGTTAAAAAAGTATACAGATTCATCAACAGACACTTTATCAACAACAGATTTTACTAAATTTGTAAAATTTAAGGATTTTATTGTCAGCTTGAAAGATTTAATGATAAGTGAGGCTGACGCAGAATGCATAACATATCTTGTAAAACAATTCATTGATGGAAGCGCGCCGCTTAACAAACCTGTTCATGAACTGGGCGACATAACCAAAATGAAAATAATGGCATTACCTTTAGAAACACGAAAGAAATTAGCTTCGGCTGAATTAATACAAGATGCCCAGGTAGGTTTTAACACTGTCTCCGCCACGGTTACTGATCCAAAAGAGATCGGCATAATGTCAAATGAGATTTATGCTCTACAGAATGTCATACTGATAAATACAGTTAATTCTAACAAAAGCAACCTAACAAGCCAGGAATATAAAATACACAAAAACGCAGAAAGAACGATCACTCAGCAATTTAATAATAGTCAGATAGTGTTTGATTTCTTACTTAATGTAATGAAATTATCTACTGTTGCTGGCGCTGGTATTGATGCTACTGCGAAAAATGCCAAAGTTGATACCTTTAAAAACTATTTGAAGAGTTATCTAGAGATGATTAAAGGCACGAGCTCGAGCTACGAATATTATGAAAAGCGCGAAAAAAAACCGGAATTAAGTTTACCTCCGCTTAATGTATTAAAGAACCTTACAACTCTCTTTAAAGGTGAGCTTGCATTCTTAACTGCTACTACCTTGATTAAGGATTACAAGTATACGGTAGAACAGATAAACGCTCTGCAT
The DNA here is from genome assembly GCA_042577605.1 of Candidatus Margulisiibacteriota bacterium. Lineage (GTDB taxonomy): Bacteria > Margulisbacteria > Marinamargulisbacteria > JBHPDY01 > JBHPDY01 > JBHPDY01. The sequence goes on along the minus strand of JBHPDY010000001.1, from coordinate 20,960 downwards.
TCTTTACCAATGCCAATACGCTATAACCTGGCTACGCTGGGATTAACTTTCGATCCGGAAGCAATCCTTCTGACAGAAACACTAAAAAATAAAATTCCGGATACTAATTCCGCAACTTCCGTTGATATTCGAACTAACCATGATCTTGTGCTAACAAAATTTAATAATGCCCTGAAAACAAAAATTGAGGCTACTGTTCCTGTTCAAATTCAAAACCAGTTTCAATTAAACCAGAGCTTGTTTGATTTCTTGAAAGAAATTTATCCAGGTGTTTTTGCCGGAAATCCAGCCTCTGATCCAATTGTTCTGAATATCCAGAAGTTTCTACAAGCTGTCTTAGGACTTTTTAATACTACTACCCCAACCACAAAGCATCTTGAGGACCTGGCAATTTATATTAGGCATTACCTGACTAAAAACGTTAAAGGCAGAATAAAATCCGATTGGAAATTCGGGGACCAGGCTAAGATGTTGGGAAAATATAATGCTCTTCCCAATTCAATTAAAGGTTTACTGAAAACTCATGGGATGTTGGATGAACAATTATCCGTTTCAGATAAAATTGCTACTATGGGTGATGGTGATGACAAAAATGAGCTTGAATTCTTGTTTAACTGGCTTAAGCTTGACGGTACTAATTTTGGTATAACCGGTGTTGAGGAAACGCATAAGCAAAAAATACTTTATAATAAAAATCTTTTATACAAGATCCTGCTTAAAGCTGTGGCTGGCACAAATTATCTGGAGTACCTTGAGCTAATAGCCTTAGTAGATCCTGGATGCTGGGCAAAATTCTGTGAAAAGATCACTACTGCAAAACCCACCATCAGCATGAGGGACGACAATACATCTACTTTTACAAAAATTGCATTTAAGTATCCGGCTATTCAACAAAAGCAATTAACAATATATATGCAACACTTCAATAATAAAAAAGATAAAAAAGACTGGAAGTCTGGAGATCAACCAAAAATGGTAATAGCTTATACTGCCATAACCTCTGCTGAAATTAAAGGAAAAATTAAGGGCCTTAACAAAGTAGACCTTCAGCTACAGGTATCAAATGCTTTTAACGCAACCGGAGGAGATGCAACTGATAAAAGCGAGCTGAAATTCCTGCACAATTTTGTTGAAAAGAATGACTTCGGCTTACCTAATACAAATGAATCAGACAAGTTAGCCATACAAAACAACCGTGACATTTTATTTGAGATATTATTAAAAGCTATGGCTGGACAAGATTATTTTGAGCTAGTTAAAAAACTTGATCCCCGAGTATGGGATGTTTTTTGTCAGCATGTTACAGCGAAGTCTGATAATGCTAACTTAAGGTCTAATACCAACACAAAATTTTCAAACCTAGCGGTTAAATATCCTCGTGAGCGCATAACAGAGTACCATAAATTACGTAACTATGTTATGACAAGCACATTTTTGTGCGGGCAATTTGAACAGCAACTCAACACTCATCGCAAGCATCTTATGATAATAATTAATAAGATCTGCAAGGACAAAGCTGCCAATATAGCTTCCGATGTGAAAAATACTGCGGAGTATGTTTGGAGATTTTTGAGAAGCAAAATATTAAACAGCACAAAAACCGAATCAAAAGTAAAAACAAAGGTGCTAGTAGAGGATGAGGATGTTTTTGAGGAAAAAACACAAACAAAAAAGACACGTGAAAATTTCCTAAGAGATAACTCTCCTTTTGTTGAACTAATTGCAAAGAAATATACTGATGATAAAAAGCTGCTTGTGGAGTAATCCTTTGTAATCCCTACGATAACATCCGTAGGGATTAAAGAACCTACTTCTTATACATATTGACTGTAAAATCATTAGGCAAATAATGCTGGTAAAGGGCAACATACTGGGTAAGGCTAAAACAGAATTTTAGGATAAGCAAAGAATCATAGTAATAATACTGGTCATGGTATTTGGTCTTTTCCGGAGCATAGCCGGACAAAAGGTTAAAGGATATTCCTTTCCGGCAAAGAGTGAACATCTTGGCAATGGCTGTCTTGATGTAGTTCAGCTGGTGCCTGACCCTATGGTTAAAGGCTCCTGAAGCAAAGACAAAATCATAATCACGCTTAAAACTATGCTCAAAAAAATCGGCGGATATAAAGACTGCTTTGAGATGTTTCTTTTTGGCAGCTTTGATTGCTTCAGAGCTCAGGTCCAGGCCTTCGTACTTTATGTTTTTGTACTGCTCCTGAAGATAAGCAAAAAAATCACCCTGGCCGCAGCCTATGTCCAAGACCTCTGCCTCTGTCAGGTCATCAATAAATGTCCCTACCATAAAACGCTGGCGCTGGGTGTATTCGGAAAACCAGCCTGCGCTTTTAACTGAATCCCCGTAATGGGAGTGCAGTCTGCTGTAGTACCTGCCTGTTTCTTGGTTTTCCAGTTGAAATTCGTTAGTATTTAATGTCATCCTGGCTTATGTACCTAGCTCTTTATTTCAAACCCATTTCAATGAGCTTTTCGGCTATTTGGACTGCGTTCAGGGCGGCGCCTTTTCTTAGATTGTCTGCTACACACCAGAGTTCCAGGCCGTTAGGGATGGAAATATCTTCTCTGATCCTGCCTACAAATACTTCGTTCCGGCCGACGGTTTCTCTTGGAGTTGGGTAAATATTATTCTCCGGATCGTCCATTACCTCTACGCCCGGCATCTGGGAGAGGAGCTCTCTGGCTTTTTCAGCAGATATCTTTTTTTCGGTCTGGATGTTTACGGATTCGCTGTGGCCTATAAAAACAGGCACTCTGACAGTTGTGGCTGTCACTGCTATATTAGGGTCCATTATTTTTTGGGTCTCATTGATCATTTTCATTTCTTCTTTGGTGTAGCCGTTCTCTGTGAAGACATCTATATGCGGCAGTACATTAAAAGCAATTGGATGAGGATAGACTTTGGCAGGGTATTCCTGGCCGGCCAGGTTCTTGCGGGACTGGCCTTCCAGCTCTTCCAGAGCATCCTTACCAGTGCCTGAAACTGATTGGTAAGTAGCTACCACTACCCTTTTGATTACAGCATAATCATGGATTGGTTTTAAAGCCATGACCATCTGGGCTGTGGAACAATTAGGGTTGGCTATGATGCCTTTGTGCTTTTTGAGGTCCTGCGGATTTATTTCCGGGACAACCAAAGGCACTTCCGGGTGCATACGGAAATACGAAGTATTATCAATAGCTACGGCCCCGCTCTCTACTGCTATGGGAACAAAATCCTTGGAAATAGAGCCGCCTGCTGAGAAAAGGGCAATGTCTATTCCTTTAAATGAGTTCTTGTCCAGGACTTCTATTTGGATATCCTGCCTGTTAAACATTATTGTCATACCGGAAGAACGTTGGGAGGCAAGTAAACTTATTTTTTTTACTTTAAACTTTCTCTCCTGTAAGACTTTGATAATTTCTTTGCCCACGACACCGGTGGCGCCTACAACAGCTACGTTATATTCAGTCATTCTTATACCTCCAATATGTTTTCCAGGCCATACACTAAGCGATTAATGTCCATTACTTTTTTAATGGCTAAAACCACGCCTGGCATAAAAGATTCCCGGTCAAGGGTATCATGTTTTATAGTTAGAACCTGGGACAATCCGCCAAAGATTACTTCTTGGGCAGCAACAAAACCTGGTAAGCGCACAGAATGGATAGGGATCTTATTCTTTAACCCGCCCCTAACCTTGGAAATTAATTCTTTTTCCTCCAGCTTCTGCTTATTTATGTTCGGATTAGCTTCATTGATCAGGTCTGCTGTTTTAATGGCCGTACCTGAGGGGGCATCAATCTTTTTATCATGATGCTTTTCTATGATCTCTACCCGCGGCATATATTTGGCGGCAATAGTGGCAAACTTCATCATCAAAACTGCGCCAATAGCAAAATTAGGCACAACTAGGATACCAATTTTATTGGTGTAGGCAATTTTTTTTATTTCTGTTAAATCTGAGTCTTTTAGACCGGTCGTGCCAATAACTGCCCGGCAGTTTTCTGCTAAGATCTTTTTGGTATTTTCTTTAACGCTTGCAGGCTGTGTAAAATCCAAAACAACGTCTGGTTTTTTCTTTTTTATTACCTGGGTCAAATCATCATGGATATCTGTCTGGGCAACTAAAAGTAAATCCTGATCATCGTTGATGGCATTTACGCTGTGTGTTCCCATGCGGCCATGCGCACCATTTACTAAAACTTTTATCATGTTTTTAAGTCCTTTCAGAAATGATTGTATAGTTTAGCAAATTCAAGCTTTAGTTGAAAGAATAATTAGGGGTCGGAGCTTAAGTGCCGGAGCAACTTAGAATCAAATAACACAGCGATTTGCCTAATATATATAGTTCTGCGCACAAAAATAACATAGATAATAAATAAATAATCTATTCTTTATAATTCTGGTGTAAAAGTAACATTTTTTATCAATAATTATTTGCTTCACACTCGCCAATCTATAATATTGGCTCCGGCACCTAAGCTCCGACCCCTAATTTTTCGATTTTAGCTATGCTACTCAGGAAGCTTTATTTTTGAAAATAGTTGGCGTTTTTATTCACTAAGTTTTGCGAAAGAGATAGATATTTATCCAACTTATCCACTGGCTTAGGCGCAGCTTTAAGATTTTCGAAGATGAAAAAAAGTTCTTTTGTAGCAGCCGCATCAGCCAAAGCGCGGTGAGCGGAATTATGCGGGATGGAGTATTTTTTGGTCAGGGCTTTTAAAGAGCATCTTGGTTCATTTTGTTTCTTGGCCCACTGGATGGTGCAGATCACTTTATTGTTTATAGTCTTGATATCATGCCTGATAGCAGCTGTTAATAACCATAACAGGTCAAATTCCGCATTATGGACTACGATAGTGGAGTCATCAATAAAAGCAATCAAGTCAGCCATACCTACAGCCAGTCCCGGAGCATTTTTTATCATTTCATGATTAATACCCGTTAAACGGATTATGTTTTCGGGAATTTTTTCCGGGCCGGAGACAAAGGTCTGAAAAGTATGTTCACATCCTAAACTGTCCAGCTTGATAGCCCCGATCTCAATAATAAAATCACGAGCGATTTCCAGGCCCGTGGTCTCAAAATCAAGAAAAACTATTGATTCCTTTTTATCTGCAAACAAGTCTGCTTGCCCGGAGCATTGAGGGAAATAAAAGCAGCGGTTAGATAGATTTGCCGTAGGGCGGTGGATGGTCGGGCCATTGCAATATGCACAACGTTTACCCTGGTCTACGACCAGCTGGTTTTCTATGAGGTATTTTATTTTGGTTAAATGGATCTTGTTTTTACATTTAGAACATAAAAAATATGGATTTTGCCAGTCAGCTTGATAACTATTGATGTCCATTTCCTGGTCGCATAACGGGCATGCATATTCAATTTCAAAATTACAATCCTGCTTACTGCAAAAAATGCGGTTTTTTTCTATAAGGATACTTTTATTGGTTTCACAACTCGGGCAGGCTTTATTTATTTTTAGTTTTTGTTCTGACATAAATTATTATTTCTGTTTAACTACCAGGCTAAGAAGTTTATTGGGAACATAGAAAGATTTTACTATCTGGTTATCTGTTAAGTATTTTTGAATCTTTTCCTGTCCCATGGCTAAATCTGTTATCTGTTCCTGGGTAATGTCCCTGGCAACATTTAACCTATCCCTTACTTTTCCGTTTATCTGGATAACCACCGTAATCTGTTCATCGATCACTAGTTTCTCGTCATATTTCGGCCATTCCTGTAAATGGACGCTCTTTTTGTTACTAAGAGCATGCCAGAGTTCCTCTGAAATAAAAGGGGCAAAAGGAGAAAGCAAGAGCACCAGTGCCTTAACAGCTTCTTCACTAGTCCCATGATGGTACATAAAATTCAAGAATTCCATAATACGGCTGATGGCAGTATTAAAGCTGAAGCGTTCTAAATCCTGGGTTACGCTCTTTATGCATTTATGGACCTGTTTTTCCAGTTCTTTCTGTTTATCTTCTGCTAATGGAAAATCCTTGCTGTTCAAGCATAATTTGTACACCCTTTTTAGGAACCTGAACGCTCCTTCTGCGCCGGAATCAGACCAGTCCAGGTCCCGCTCGACAGGTGCGCCAAACAGAATAAAGAGCCTGGCAGTATCAGCTCCGTATTTATCAATTATTAAGCTGGGATCTACAGTATTGCCCAGAGACTTGGACATTTTGGCCCCGTCCTTGAGGACCATTCCCTGGGTAAGAAGCCTGTCAAAAGGCTCTGAAATCTCAAACAAGCCTAAATCCCTTAAAGCCTTCATGAAGAACCTGGCATATAATAAATGCATAACCGCATGCTCTACCCCGCCGATATATTGATCTACAGGAAGCCATTTTTGAATAAGCTCTTTTTTAAAGGGCTGTGTCTTTTCTTTGGGAGAGCAGTAGCGCAGAAAATACCAGGATGAATCAACAAAAGTGTCCATGGTGTCTGTCTCTCTTTTGGCAGGTTTAGCGCATTTTGGACATTTGCTATTAACAAAATCTTCTATGTGGTCCAAAGGATTGCCATTAACCCGAAAGGAAACATTTTTTGGGAGTTCTACAGGGAGGTCTTTTTCCGGCACTGTGACAGGCCCGCAGTCCTGGCAGTAAATGATTGGAATAGGAGTACCCCAGTAACGCTGCCTGGAGAGCAGCCAGTCCCTTAGTTTATAGTTAACGGTCCTTTTGCCTATTTGTTTTTTTTCTATAAAATCTGCTATTTTTTCTTTGAATTCCTGACTGGTCAGCCCGGATAATTCCCCTGAATCAACCATTATTCCCGGATCAACAAAAGCTTCCGGCATTGTCTCAGGAGTCAATTTTTCGTCCTTAGGTTGGATAACCACTTTAATTTCAAGGCCGAATTTTTTTGCAAACTCAAAATCCCTCTGGTCATGGGCAGGGACAGCCATTACAGCGCCTGTGCCGTAATCCATAAGCACATAATCCGAGATCCAAACCGGATATTTTTGACCTGTAAACGGGCTGGTAAAGTATTGGCCTATAAAAAGGCCGTCTTTTTCTTTGGTTTCATCTGTCCGCTCAATCTTGTTTTCCTGCTGGACCTTTTTAAGATATTCAAGAACAGGTTTTTCGTAGGACGTACCTTTTACCCATTCCATTACTTTCGGGTTCTCAGGAGCAAGTACCATATAGGTAATACCAAACACAGTATCCGGCCTGGTGGTAAATACTTTTATGGTTTCATCAGAACCATTGACCGGAAAATCTATTTCTACACCATATGACTTTCCTATCCAGTTCTCTTGCATTAGCTTTACTTTTTCCGGCCAGCCTTGTAATTTAGCAATATCGGTTAAAAGTTCTTCGGCGTAAGCAGTGATCTTGAAAAACCATTGATTAAGCTCTTTAGGTATAACCAGGTTTTTGCAGCGCCAGCAGCGATGATCTTCTACTTGTTCATTGGCTAAAACTGTTTGGCAGGATTCGCACCAGTTTACAGGCGCCTTTTTCTTGTAGGCTAATCCTTTATTATAGAGTTTAATAAAAAGCCACTGGTTCCAATGGTAATAATCCGGATGGCTGGTAATGACCTGGCGCTCCCAATCATAGCTAAAACCCAGCCTTTTTTGTTGGGACTGCATTTCAGAGACCCTGGCCAGGGTCCAGTTTTCGGGGTGGATGTGCCGATCTTTAGCTGCGTTTTCCGCAGGAAGTCCCAAGGAATCATAACCCATTGGATGCAGCACATTAAAACCCTGCATACGTTTATACCTGGCATATGTATCACCGATTGTATAGTTCCGGACATGTCCCATATGTAATTTTCCTGATGGGTAAGGGAACATTTCCAGCATATAATATTTGGGCTTTACTGAAGTGTCGTCAGCAGAATAGATATTGTCCTTTTCCCAGGTGTGCTGCCATTTTTCTTCAAATTCTAAGGGTCTATATTCCATAAATTAATCCTTAATATGAAGTAAATAATCGTGCTTTTGGCACGATTATTTATTGTTGTTTGACTGTAAAATAAAAAATATTAACCTTCGCTGATGGCTTCAACTGGACATACAGACACACAAACACCGCAGTCTGTGCATAAATCTGCATTAATTACTCTTTTGTCGCCTTTTTCTGATATGGCTTCTGTGGGGCACTCTGAATCGCATACGCCGCAGTTGGTACATTCGTTAGAAATTACATATGTCATACCTTACTCCTTTCGGTTAATATTATTCATATAATTTATCATATGTTTGATTGATTGTTAATAACATTGGCACAGCCAGCCAAAAACTTAGTTTTTGGATCCCTAATAGCTGGTGAAGCCAGCGATCAAATCTCTTTGGAATTATCTATCGGAACGACGTTTGTCCTGGAGTTCTTTTCTTTTCTGCGCCATTTTGTCCAGCTGGTAGACAAAAGCTAATACCTCGGCAACCAAGGTAAAAAGCTCAGCCGGAACATTGGCGTTTAAATCTATTTTAGAGAGTAATTCTGTTAAGGCCTGGTCTTCGAAAAATGGTATGTCGAATTCATCTGCGATTTTCAGAATCCTTTCGGCTATAACGCCTTTTCCTGCGGCTATGATCTTGGGCGCTTTGTCTTTTTTGACATTGTATTTAATAGCTACCGCTTTTAGCTTTTCCCGTTCGGGCAGGTCCAGTTCATCCAAATGTTTTTTAAGCTTTTTTGATTTTTTTAAAAGTTCTTTTGATTTTGATTTTGCTCTCGACTTCTGCCTTGCCATTTATATTTTACCTATACCTCTGTTTTAATACGCGGAAAAGAATCCAGATCAAAAGATGGGAAAATCTCTTTTTTCACATCTAATTTGATCCGCGCTGTATGAAAACCTACCATAGTATAACCTATTTCTTCCATAGTTTCCTTAAGATTTGAGGCTGAGCTAAGTATCTCCTGCTTTACTTCTGTTCTATCTGTCTGAAAAGTAAATGATATTTTTTTGTTTGGCTTAACATCGATTTTTGTATATATCTCCCCAAGATCAGTTGTTTCCAGTCTTAATATTAAAGTTGTGTTCTCAGGATCGATAGCGCCAGCCTTTTTACCGTTAGATTTTTTGATTAATAAATCTATGTCTCCTGGCGGCTGGGCGTCAGGATTTGGGAATTGAAAATAAAAGTAATTATTTACATTATGAAGGATAGAATCTTTTGATAATACTGCCTGGGTACTAATAGCTTCAATGGTGGATAATATTTCTTTTTTAAGGTTCTGGATCTGTTCTGACAAAGACTGGGCAATTGGCTGCTGCTGTATATTAGGGTCTGCTATTTTTTGGCCGATACCTCCCAATAGCTCGTAAAAGGATTTTAGGCTACTCACCATCTTTCCTTTATCAAGACTAATGAATTGCCTCAGGCTTTTACTGTCTTTGCCGCTTTGCTTCATCCATTTCTGGAGTTCTTCGTTCATCTCAGAAATCACTGCTGCAAAACTGTTAAACAACTGCGGATTAAACAGCTCTCTGCTGAATTGGAAGATCGTAGAATAATTCTTTAGCGCTGCTGTTGCTTTTTGTAGTTGGGATGCCAGCTGAGTATCATTCAATAAGAATTTTGAGATCATGTCCGCACTTTTAAAAGAATCCAGGCCCCTTGTTAAGGCAAGCACGATGGATTTAATGATATTAGGAATGTTTTCCATATTAGAAAACCTTGCTACTTTGGCAAAATTCTTCTCTGAAACTTCTAGGCCCTGCTGTAATAATGTGGAGGCAATTAACTGGTTCTTTACAGATGGCTGCTGTTTGATGCTTATTAAGAGGTTAATAATATCTTCTCGGGTAATGGGACGGCTGTAGCTCTCAGGCTTTAGTGCCTGGGCCATGGTGTCGGCCTTTTTTTTATGCGGGGTTGGTTCAATTTTTTCTTTTGGAGTGGCTGCTCTTACATCTTTAATTACGGATTGGCTTTCTTCTGTTTTAGAAGATCCGGAAACTTTTCTATGTGAAACACTATCAATCGGTTTTAAGTTCAAATTATTTCCTTTCTTTATACTTGCTGAGCCTGTTGCAAAATAGTATTGTGCAACGAACATATATTTAATGCAAGTAAAGAGGCTGCTTTAAATCCCAATATATTTAATTATACCCCCTATTATTTAGATCGGAAGCCTACAGGAAAAACTTGCACTTTTTCCTTTTGAAGTGCTGCGCACTTCATAGAGTTTTTTTAAGGGCTTTGCCCTTAAGATCCCTTGATGGTGCAGCGCACTTCATAGCCTGGAAATGAGATTTTTTGAGGGCCTTGCCCTTAAGATGCCTTGATATTACTGTTTTTTTTGGAATTCTTCTAAGATTTCTTCGGGGATCAGGCCTTTTTGTTTTTTTGCCAGGTCAAAGACATTGGCGGCAATCTGATCGGCTTTATCTGGCTGGCCGAGTTTTTCGTGAATAGCATTAAGCATATAGACAAGCGGCCAGATATTATTAGTGCGGGCATAATAAATAGCTTTTTCCAAATGCTCCACTGCTTTTTGGTAGTTGTTTAATTTATAATTCACGCTTGCCAATGCTTCATGTGTAGCCCAATCATGTCCGCAAATATTAATGATTGTGGCATAACACTCCAGGGCCTCATCAAAAAAATTCTGGGCCTGGCAGATCATACCCAGGATGCTATACCCGTCTATGGCAAATTCTGCATAGGTGTTTAATAATTTAAGTGCATATTCATACGCCTGCTTATTTAAGCCCTGGCTTAATAGCAATGAAGCACAGCTTTTTAAAAAGAAATAATCTTTTTGTTCTTCTCCGGAAAGCGAACTTACCGCCTGTTCAAAATCCGTTAAATAGTTATCCGACGGATTAATGTCTACCAATGATCTCAGTACTGACTGCAATTTTTCAGTTGGTTCACTGCTGATGAATCCGGACATTGACTTTTTTAGCGTCTGGCTTATTTGGCTGCTGTTCGAAAACACACATTCCTGCACATAATCATTGGGACGTGAAGAACAGAAACTAGTGATCTTGTTATGACCGCAAAATGACTTAATGTAGGCAAAGCTTACGGAACGGAATAAGCTGTTACCATAGGATTTAGTAAGCTTGTCAGGGTCCGGGTGATAAAACTCCACAGACCCGAAATCACTGGCAATGTATATGCCTTTTTCGTGCAGGCTGTTCAGGGCCTTTTCTATATGGGCTTTAATCCCGGGATTATAATTAAAACAAACATCGTTTTTAATTTCATCTGAACCTAATAAACCAGTCAATTCCTGCTTTTCATTTGCAGATAAATCCGATTCATTTAGATCAAGGGTGATAATTTCCTCTTTTAACAAGTGTTTTATACGGGCCCCTAGCACCTTTAGTTTGTCACGGTCGTTACTTAAAATGCACTTCTTTATCTGTTGGGCATCCATCACCTGGTAAGGAAAAGATGTGGTATCAAGTAAAATAGCATTTTCGGGAACTGATGTCTTGACTAACAATTCATTTATTTTGCCCTGTTTATATTCAATGTGACGGCAGGAAAAACAGCTAAGCAGATATGAGCTATAAGCAAGAACTGGTTTTTTATCTGGCCAGCCCTCAAAGTCAGTACTGTCCAGCGCCTGGAACTCAATCTGGTCAAAATGGTTATAAAAAACAGATATTTTTTGCAGATTTTCCATCATTTCTGCTGAAGAATCTGTAATGATCAGACGTGTATTGACATATACTTCCGGATAATCTTCTTTTAGTACATCTAGGAAATGTTTGGACAAAAGGGCCATGCCTGCGCCGAACTCACAAACATAAAAGGGCTCTGCTGCCTTAAAAGCTTGTTGAGGTTCTATGCTAAATTCATTTTGGAGCAAAGCAATGTAAAGATCCACTAGTTTCTTAGCATACAGGTGTCCGGTCCTGCCTGAAAATGGGATTTCCTCCATAAAAAAGTTCGCGAATCCCCAATCCCAGGAGATATTTGAAAGATGTGTTCGTAAGGATTTGTTTCTGGGGACTGGTTTTTGGACCTCTAGATATTGCATGGATCTATTATAGCTAAAAATGTTTTTGGGAGGAAGAGAAGAAAAGGTGTCAGACCCTGTGCATGATAAGTGCCAGAGGAAAACATATATCCCCCCCTACTATGTCTGGATCGCAGATGAACGCAGATTACGCAGATGGCGCAGATGATTGAAATAAAAATGAGATTTCTTTTGTAATGCTTCCGGAAGATAGCCTTGGGTATCCTTTGATATTTTTAACTTTAATTACCCCTCTTAATGAATTTGTTAAAAATACTTCTTCAAAATCTGCCAACTCAGTCAAATGAACTTTTCTCTCTTGAATAGTCAAATCTAGTTTGGCTAAATTGTTTATCACAAAATTTCTGGCTATACCTGGCAAAATAACCTTTGATTGGGGCGTAATTACAGTTTTTCCCTTTATGAAAAATATATTGGCAGACGTGGTCTCAAGTATGTTTTTTTCATGGTCATATAAAATGACATCATCAAAATCCTGGGCTGCCCTTTTTTCGCAAATGTTCTTTAAATAGGCCATGCTTTTATGGCTGTCTAAATTTGTTCTGGGGAAAAAGGCTTTTTTAATGTCCAGGGCAAAAGCTTTGTCCAAATCCTTTTTGGGGGGCAATTCTTTTAGAACTATTAGTAAAACCACATTATTATCTTTAATATCTTTTGCAGTCAGGTAGATGTTAAGGCGGGCGTCTTCTACTTGATTAATTTGAACTACATTTTCAATCATCTTTTTAATATCATTTCTATTAAAATCAAACGGAATTTTCAATGTATTGGCTGAACTTGATAACCTTTGAAGATGCTTATCGATCAAGCGTGGTTTAGAATTCTTGATCAAAATAGTCTCAAACAAACCATAACCATATAAAAATCCTGGATTTGTTAAAAAAAACTCTGTTGGTAATTCTTTCTTTATCTTTAAGTTTTCAGAAAAATAGGGATAAATGCGGGCCAAGTTCAATCCCTGATCTTGAGTATAGCCATAAATGCATCTTTGGGTACTTCCACTGATCCAATGCTTTTCATTTTCTTTTTTCCGGCTTTTTGTTTTTCCAGTAGTTTTCTTTTCCTGGTGATATCTCCGCCGTAGCATTTGGCTGTCACGTTTTTCTTTAGAGGGCTGATGGTTTCACGGCAGATTATATTGCTGCCAATAGCGCCTTGCAGGACAATGGCAAATAATTGCCGGGGGATTTGTTTTCTTAGCTTTTCAATCATTTTTTTAGCTATGTTACGGGCCTTGCCTTCATGCGCTATAAATGAAAGGGCGTCAACTGGTTCGTTATTGATTAGGATATCTACTTTTGAAAGCTTGGAAAGTGTATATTCTTCAAACCAATAATCCATACTGGCATAACCGCGGGTACGTGATTTGAGTTTGTCAAAGAAATTGGCTATCAGCTCATTTAAAGGAATTGAAAATGTGATCATCTGCCTTAGAGCGTCGATAAATTCTGCTTTTTTGTAGACCGCCCGGTGCTCGCTGGCCAGTTCCATTACCGCACCGATATAAGTATTGGGCGTAATAATGGATAAACCCATGAACGGTTCTTCGACTGTTTCAATCTTTGTGCTTTCGGGGAAACGATTAGGATTTTCGACCATCATGACCTCGCCGTCTGTTCTGGTTATTCTGTAGGTGACATTGGGGGCTGTGGCGATCAGCTCAATATTGAACTCACGCTCAATACGTTCCTGGATAATTTCCAGGTGGAGCAGGCCCAAAAAGCCGCACCTAAAACCAAAACCTAACGCTTCGGAAGTTTCAGTCATGAAGTGTAAAGCGGAGTCATTTAATTTTAATTTCACTAAGGCTTCCTTAAGGTCATTAAATCTATCTGTATCCACAGGATAAAAACCGCAGAATACCATTGGTTTGGCCTCTTTGTAGTTAGTCAGTGGTTTTGCTGCTGGTGCATTAACCAGTGTAATAGTGTCCCCTACCCTGGTATCGCCCACATCTTTAATATTAGCTATTAAGTAACCTACTTCCCCTTCTTTGATTGAAGCAGCAGGTGTCATCTGAGGCTTAAAAAAACCAACTTCCAAGGCATCTGCTTTTCTTCCGGTAGCCATGAACTGGATTTTTTCGCCTTTTTTGATTTCACCGCTAAAAACCCGTATATAGCTTACAACCCCACGGTAAACATCATAATTAGCATCAAAGATCAGGGCTTTTAATTCTTTTTCATTGGATGATTCAGGAGGAGGCACCCTGGCAACAACAGCTTCTAAAATATCTTCGATGCCCTCACCTGTTTTAGCGCTGGAAAACAAACACTCATCAGCAGGTATGCCAAAGACCTGTTCTACCTCTTGGGCAACATTTTCCGGTTCTGCTGAAGGCAGGTCGGTTTTATTGATGACAGGAATAATCTCCAGATCATTCTCCAAAGCCAAATAGAAGTTAGCTACGGATTGAGCTTCGATCCCTTGGGTAGCATCAATCAGCAACAAGGCACCTTCACAGGCAGCCAGGGAGCGGGAAACTTCATAGGTAAAGTCCACATGCCCGGGAGTATCGATCAGGTTCAATTGATATGAATGCCCGTCTTTGGCTTTGTATTGCATACGGACGGCTTGAAGTTTTATGGTAATGCCACGTTCTCTTTCCAAATCCATGGTATCCAATAGCTGCTCTTTCATTTCCCTATGAGACACAGTATGGGTTTTTTCGATCATACGGTCAGAAAGGGTAGATTTGCCATGATCAATGTGGGCAATGATGGAAAAATTGCGGATGTTTTTCATGCAATTTGATTTTAGCATAAAAGCATAGAAATTCTAGTTAGGACGGCAACCGCTGCCCTAATAAAAAACTAACAGTAGATTTCAATGCAATTTTAAAAGCTTTTTACCGATACTTTTTATAAAGAGTCACCATGCACAAAAAAATAATACCTTGCGAACAATATATTTCCTATTCTGTCTCTTCTTCTGATGAATCTGATGAATATGATGAATCTTATGAATGTGATGAATCTGATGGAGATTTGGACAATGCTGACTGGGAACAAATAGCCAAATGCTTATCTAGAAGTTTAGGCAACCATTTTGATTATGGTTCTAAAAAAATTGTTAATCTTCAAATAAATGAAAAAAAGTTTCAACTTCGTGTAAAAGGTCATAAAGAACTAAAGGACTCCTATCAGAAAAAATCTATTTTACCCTGGGAACGCTTGCTTAAAAAAGCTATTCCTTTTCTGAATAAAAGTGATTACAAAGAAGGTAACACTATCAAATTGACTTACAAGATTAGGAAATGTCATATTAGTTTTATTATTACTGCCAATCAGAATACTTTTACATCTTCTCCCCAGGATTCTAATCCTTTTAAGCCTGATATCCGGATGGTAGTAAAAGAATCTTTTATGATAATACAGGAAGGTAAAAAAGAGAAAATCGATAATGTTGTTCCTGTTAAATATAAGTTTTTTTATCGCTTTTTTAAGTTTTTTATTACATTCTGCAAAAAAAAACCTAAGCAAAATACAGAAGAAAGAAAAAGTTTTTCAGATATCTAAGAAATATTAGTACTAAGTGTTTTGGATTTAATATATGCAAAAAAAACTATTACCACAAACAACTAACTCAGATAATTTAATCAAAAAGAAATACTATTTATTAGGTTGCAATAATTTTTTATCCAACGCAGAAAAATCATGGTTATCGCTGCAACAGAAATCTTTTATGCATCAAGGAAAGGATGGGTCGCGTTTTTTAAGACTAAGCAAGGCTATTGATAACTTAGACATTAATTCTTTTCACGAAACATTATTTATTAGTCCAAGACTTATTCTTTTTATAAATGATAAAGGTGAATATATTTTTGATCTTATTTTATCAAAATATGCCTCACTTAATAAAAACACGCCCTTGAAATTCAGTTTTCGCCCTTCAAATAAAAACGCTATCTATCCGTTTACTCCAACTTACTCTTCCTCAAATGAAATAGATAAATTAAAAATCATTCTTAATCTATATATTTTTACAATTGATTTATATATGGTAACTACCAAGAATAATTTTGCATATAAAAAAAACAAAAAAGCATTGATAAAATCTTTTTTATTTGAAGAGTTGGACACACTATTCAAAAAACAAAAGCTCAGAGATCCTACATTTGTTAAATCTGATTTTAGACCTGGCAAATTTTTACAGAGACATTATCCGGACCTGAAGGATTATTTTGAACTATTAATGAAGAACATTGATAAGCTTTCCGTGACTAATAAAAAATATAAACACTTGATAGATCTCTTCATCAAAAAAAAGCCGGCCCCTGTTAAAAAGAAATCTACTCATAGGATAAAAAACTATTCAAATCAAACGCACAGTTCTAATAATTCCCTAACCCATCTAAGTGATGATCAGCTAGTTGATATTCTTCTCGGGATGAAACTGTCAGGATTAAAATGGGTAAAAATGTGCTTCCCTTTGCCTAATAACCTCAGAGGTGTTTTTGAGCAGGATATGCTAATATATAAGGCGCGCGAGGCTCAAGCTTCACTGAAACATATAGCGCCTAATGAATCACCTCCTCCTATGTTCTCATCTCCAAAAGATCCTGCTAAGCCCACCTCTGAAAAATTCACAGAAGTCACAACGCCACAAGAACCTAACAGGATAGTTACCGAAAAGCACATACCTACACCCGGTCCCACATCCGCTCCCACACCCGCTCCCATTGGCGACAGTGGCAATGATAGGGGTGATAATGATCTCTCTTCTCTGGTAGAGATAAAGCACTCATGCTTGTATAAGTTTTTTCTTTTTATCTTCACTGGTTCATGTGATGACCAACCTAACTAAACTAATCATTTTATATTGTTGTACTTAAGGTATTTTTAGTTGTAACCACCTTTTCGATATTTTTATTTTTCCTGTAAACTAATAATATGCCCTCGCCTAATAGTAAGATCCAGAAGTCTTTTACTCCCCTGATGGTTATAGATGACATACAGTGCATTTTCAAAGTAGTGGGGAAAATATTTATTCCAGGTGTTGGATTTAGCAAATATTTAACCCGGAAATAACATGTATAAAAAATTATTGCCAGACCATTTAGGATCTGTTACTTTTCTACAAAATAAATTTTATCCGTTGAATGGAAATTCTTATTTACAAACTCCAAAAATTACATGGCTATATACTAAAACACCCAAAGAAGTTGGTGATGAGCATTTTCGTCAAATAGTTAATGCTATTAACCGCTTAGATCCGGTCTCGTTCCACAGACTATTAATCTTGTATCCAGGATTTGTTGATTTTAAAAGTTCTGACAGGGAATATATTTTTGGTCACATTTTATCAAAATGGGAAGAGATAAATACGATAAAAAAGAGATGTTCTAAGGAAAATATTTCTCTCGTGTCTAAGAGAAAAAAAACAAATAAAGTTACACCTCAACCAACTAGTCTCATACAAAATGGCTCCCATAAATTATTAGTTATTTTTAATTTGTATTTTTTTGCAACTGATTTTTATCTAGCCTCCACTACAACTAAAGCGAACTATAAAAAGAAAAAAAGAGCCAAAACAATAGAAGATTTTTTACTTGATAAATTGGATTATTTTTGCAACGAAGCTCTAGGTAAAACTCGCAAATCAAGGAACTCTGTTAATAAATCTGTTTTCTTATGTAAATATTATCCAGAATTAGCTGATTATTTTAAACTATTAATGAAAAAAATTAATAAGCTTTCTATAATGCGCACAAAACACAAGAAATCATTTATAATGCTTTCTAGCCAAGAACAGCCAGTTTATGTTGAAAAAGATCCTTCCACTGAAAATTCCACCCTTTCAATCAAAATTCCCGGTAAAAATAAGAAAGCTCCAGTAATAAATTGGGAAAGGCGCGATTTACACCCAGCCTTAAAAAAGCTTTTTAAAGAAGCTGGAAAAGGTCCTGATGGCAAATTCAATTTACAAAGTACAGATCCTTATAAATTTCAACTTGTTCCTTCTCCTCATGGCTCTTCCAATGACTTGAAAAATCAATCAAATATTCCTCGTTATAAAACAACAATACCCACAGATCCAGACGATGATAATAATGATATGCCTATTACAGGTTGCCAAAAAATAAAGAATAGTTGTTTATATAAATTTTTTTATTCTATCTTCTGTTTTTTCAGGTAAACTATTAATATGCCTGTAACCAAGAGGAAAGCGCAAAAATCCTTTACTCCGCTTTTAGCCATAGGCGATTTACATGGCAGCTATGACCGCCTTATGGAGATTTTAGACCGTTATAAACAGTTTTCGCGTTACATTTTTACAGGCGACTATATGGACCGGGGCAAACAAAGCATAAAAACCGCAGAAAAAGTAATTGAACTGATAGAAAATGGCAAAGCAGTAGGTTTGGTCGGCAACCATGACATGTTCTTTATCGCTACTATGGCTGGTGATGAAGCTGCGTTCAGAGACTGGATAGGTAACGGCGGTGCAAAAGTCTTCCCGGAACTTGGCCCTTTGTCTAGCTTTCGTACTGGCTTAGAATACAAGCAACACAAAATCATTCAAAACCCAAGGCTCCAAGAATTAGCCTCTGCTATGCGCAAAAATTTAAAATTGTTCCATATCGAAAATGATACTTTGTTTATCCATGCTGGCCTGCCTTATTTTCGCGGTAAATTCCAGCCTTATAATGGAAAAGTTGGTTTAGCAGGATTAACAGAAATGGAAAAAGATTTTAAAAGCGGGAATCTTCCCTACAGCGCAATCTATACCCTGGAATATGATGACCGCTCTGCCTGCTGGCTGTCTTACGGCACATCTGTGATCTGGGCGGAACGGGACTGGCTTGAGCATTTAACAACTGATGAAGAAGTTAAGGAAAATTTCATAAAAAGACAAAATAAACAACAAGAAGCTGGTTTTATGGTTGATTATGAACTAAAAGAATTTAGAAAAAAATTTATTAAAAAGAAACTGGATAAAATCCTTAAGGAATTTAGAGTAAAACGCATTGTGCATTCTCATGACCCCTATATTGAGGCTAGATCTTTTTATAAAAACAGGGTAATTAATATTGATTGTGCTATGGCAGATGTTTACGGAGGATTTGGCGGAGCGCTTATTTTTGATAAAAATTCATTAAAAACGTATAATCATAAGACTAAAAAGGTGAAGGTGTTGGAGGAGCTTGGAAATGGGGGAATTTAACTCACCCTCGTTCCCTCTCTTGAAAGAGAGGGACGGTAGATTTGGATGGTTCAAAGAAAAAACATAAAAGACAAATAAGGAAAAAACCAGATAGTAAAGACGTTGCACTGCAACGTCTCTTGTAAAACAGATAAAATGAAAAGAGGATTTAGAAATGATAGATAAAGAGGAATTAATCAACCATATTAATGAATGCCAGGGCAAAAAAATCCTGGTAATCGGAGATATCATGCTGGATGAATACCACTGGTGTACGGTAAAAAGGATTTCACCCGAAGCGCCTGTGCCGGTATGCAAGGTGCGAAAAACTACCCTTGTTCCGGGTGGTGCCGGGAATGTTGCCAAGAATATCAGTTCATTAAAGAACATAGCATATTTAATTGGCGTAATCGGCAATGACAGTTCCGGACAAAAGCTCTTGGATGTTCTGGCTGCTTCAGCCATAAACACTGATTATGTGGTACAGGAAGAAGACCGGGCTACAACTCTAAAGTCCAGAATTGTTGCCCATCAGCAGCATGTGGTCAGAGTAGACCGCGAAGAAGTTTCAAACATCAACCGCAAAACAGCCAACAAAATTTATAAAAATGTCATAGAATGTTTAAGCCAGGTTGATATTCTGCTGATCTCTGATTATTTAAAAGGCCTTTTGCCAGCTGGTTTTTTACAGAAAATTATTAAAACAGCAAAAGAAAACCGTGTGCATGTCATCATTGATCCTAAAGGAAGGGATTATAAAAAGTATAAAGGCGCTTATGTTTTAACACCAAATCTACATGAGTTTGAAACAGTAATAAAAAAACAAGATTTAAATGAAAAAGAAATATTAACAGAGGGCTTAAAACTAATTAAACGTTTACAATTACATGCTTTAGTGCTGACCAGGTCTGAAAAAGGAGTATCCATAATTACTGAGGCCGGGAAAAAGATTGATGTCCCTACTAAGGCCAGGGAAGTATATGATATTACAGGTGCGGGAGATACTTTTATATCTGTTCTTACTATTTCGCTTGCAGCGGGCTGGTCTATTGAAAAAGCAAGTTTCTTAGCTAATTATGCTGCTGGCATAGTAGTTGGTAAGATCGGGACCTCGGCCACAACTTTTGAAGAAATAAAAGAAAGTGTTTTACATGAATAACGATATTCTGAACAAAGAAGCTTCTTTAGAAAAAGCAAAGTCTATTTGTGAAAATTGGAGAAAAGAGAACAAGAAAATTGTTTTTACCAATGGGTGCTTTGATATTATTCATGCCGGGCATGTTACTTATCTGCAACAGGCTAAAAACCTAGGTGATTACCTGGTTCTGGGATTAAATTCCGATAAATCTATCCAAAACTTAAAAGGCCCGAAACGTCCGCTGACTTGTTTAAAAGAAAGAATAATAGTCTTATCTTCATTAGTGATGATAGATTTGATTGTTGTATTTGATGAATTGCGGCCGAATAATTTAATCGCAGAGTTAAAGCCTGATATTCATGTAAAAGGTGGGGATTATAAGCCAGAGGAACTTCCGGAATATCCTATTGTAAAAGGGTATGGCGGTGAAGTGCGCATACTTCCTTTTTTGCCTGGGGCTTCTACTACTGGGCTTATTAATAAAATAATAGAAAAACATAAATAGCAAAATGTAACTTTTTTAAATAAATTTAATTTAGCTGAAATTTTCCGTTATTTTTTCCGATAATATAATATGGGGGAAGTAAATGATGTTAAATAAGCACAAATTTTTATCTTTAGATCATAATTCTGAATTAACCATGAAAAGAGGGAGATCACTCTGGAATTTTTTCAAGTTTAAAAAGCTTTTGCAAAAACCGATACCTGATAC